>JAUVFC010000225.1 GCA_030594505.1 Desulfobacterales bacterium | reverse complement strand
CGTAGCTCAGGGGGAGAGCGCTACCCTGACACGGTAGAAGTCAAGAGTTCAAATCTCTTCGCGCCTACCATGGATACTGGTTGCTGGTTGCTGGTTTCTGGACAAAACAAGAAACCAGCAACCAGCAACCAGAAACAAGTAATAATTCTATGTCTACTGTTACAGTTACACTGAGCGATAACTCCGTAATTGAATGCGAACCTCCGTGTCCCGAGGGGCTTGAGATATTGCGTCACAGCACAGCGCATATCATGGCGCAGGCGGTAAGGGACCTTTATAAGGATGTAAAGATTGCCATAGGTCCTGCTATTGAAAACGGTTTTTATTATGATTTTGATTATGAAGGGACTTTTTCTCCGGATGATTTAAAGGCGATAGAAAAGAAGATGAAGGGCTTGATCAAGGCCGGACTTCCTTTTCAACGTGAAGTTATTCCCAGGGAAAAAGCAATTCAACTGTTCCGGGAGATGGGGGAACAATATAAAGTAGAGATCCTCGAAGAAATATCTGATAATGAGGTGTCTATCTACCGTCAAGGCGATTTTGTGGATCTCTGTCGAGGCCCTCACTTGGCTTCGACTAAAGGGGTTAAGGCCTTTAAATTGACACATGTTGCAGGCGCTTACTGGCGGGGAGATGAATCCCGCAAGATGCTCCAGAGGATTTATGGCACATCCTTCTTTGACAAAAAGTCCTTAAAAGACCATCTGAACAGGTTGGCAGAGGCCGAAAAGAGGGATCACCGACGTCTTGGCAAGGCCCTTGATCTTTTCAGCACCAGCAATGAAGTCGGAGGGGGGATGATTCTGTTTCACCCCAAGGGCGCTATTCTCAGAAATATAATTGAGGATTTTGAAAAGAGAGAGCATCTTCGACGTGGGTATCAGATGGTGATGGGGCCGCAGATCCTCAAAAGAGAGCTTTGGGAGAAATCAGGCCACTTTGACAATTACCGGGAAAGTATGTATTTTACTGAAATCGACGGGGAAGCTTACGGTATCAAACCGATGAATTGCCTTTCCCATATGTTGATTTATAAGTCCCAGCTTAGAAGTTACAGAGACCTTCCAATTCGCTATTTTGAACTTGGCACCGTGCACAGACATGAGCGTTCCGGGGTCCTTCATGGACTTTTCAGGGTGCGCCAGTTTACTCAGGACGATGCGCACATTCTGTGTCGCCCGGATCAACTCAATGAGGAAATAAAAGGGGTTATTCGTTTTGTTGTCGATGTAATGAAGTTGTTCGGTTTTGACTATGAGTTAGAGATCAGTACCAGACCTAAGAAATCGATAGGCACGGATGAAGACTGGGAACGCGCAACCAACGCACTCGTTAAAGCTGTTGAGGATTATGGCCTTCCCTATGATATTAATGAAGGGGATGGGGCCTTTTATGGTCCAAAGATCGATGTTAAGCTGAAGGATGCTTTAGAACGGAGCTGGCAGTGTGCCACTATTCAATGTGATTTTACGTTGCCTGAGAGGTTTGATCTGACATATATAGGAAGCGACGGGGCAAAACATCGACCGGTAATGCTGCATCGGGTGATTCTCGGGGCCATAGAGCGGTTTCTCGGGGTTTTGATCGAGCATTACGCGGGAGCGTTCCCAACATGGCTTGCTCCGGTCCAGGCGATAGTTCTTACGATTACTGAACGTCAGAATCCCTATGCCGAGGAGGTATATAGCCGGCTTTTGAACTCAGATGTTCGTGTAGAAAAAGATCTTCGTAATGAAAAATTGGGACTCAAAATTCGAGAAGCTCAGATGCAGAAGATACCGTATATGCTGGTAATAGGTGATAAAGAGGTTACCAATAAAACCGTTGCGCCCAGACAAAGGGGGGGTGAACAAATGCCCTCCATGTCGATCAAAGACTTTATCAATGAGGTCAAGGGGGCTTGCAAACAGGAGATGTATTCAGGAGGTGAAGTATAGCTAAACGAATTAATGTAAATAATCGTATCCGTGCACGGGAGGTTCGACTGATAGACCAGGGTGGCGAACAGCTTGGAATTGTACCACTCGGAGAAGCATTGGGAATTGCGGGTTCAAAAGGATTAGATCTTGTAGAGGTAGCGCCCAATTCAAAACCTCCGGTCTGTCGTATTATGGATTATGGAAAGTACAAGTACGAACAGAAGAAAAAATATCAAGAAGCCAAAAAGAAACAGTCAACCTTTCAGGTTAAAGAGATCAAGATTCGTCCCAAGACCGGCAGCCATGACCTTGAGGTAAAATTGCGTCATGTCAAGCGTTTTTTGGAAAATCGAGATAAGGTAAAGATATCGATGCAGTTCAGAGGGCGCGAGATTGCTCACATCAATATCGGCAGAGAATTAATGCAAAGGGTGGTTGAATTGACATCTGAGTTTGCCGTTGTAGAAGAGTTCCCCAAGATGGAGGGCCGGCGCATGATAATGATTCTGGCGCCGAAGCAGAGAATAGAGGATAGCAAACAGAAAACTGAGAACAGAAAATAGAGGGGATTAATAATAATGCCAAAAATGAAAACAAACAGAGGCGCCGCAAAGCGCTTTAAAGTTACCGGTAAAGGCAAAATAGTTCGGTCGAAGGCTTATGCCAGTCATATTCTGACCAAGAAGACAAGAAAGAAAAAAAGGGGTTTGCGTAAAGACGGATTGGTCGATCAGTCAAACGTCGCAAGCGTAAAAAAGATGATTCCATACGCTTGATAGATTTTTTTTTGATCGATGTTGCAAATAAGGGGTCTTTGGAGAAAAGTATTCTATCCAAAGACCTCATATATTTTAATAGTATAAAATTTCCATTTACCTATAACCCTACAACGGCACTTGTCATTTCGACCGAAGGGAGAAATCTTTAACTATTTGTTTTATAATAAGATTTCTCGTCGCTTCGCTCCTCGAAATGACCCCGCCATGGCGGGGGTAAGTGACGTTGTAGGGATAAGCCGTGAGTTAACTTGTAAGGGGAGAGCATATCATGTCACGTATTAAAAAAAGTGTGAAAAGTAGACGACGTAGAAAAAATATCCTGAAGCTGGCCAAAGGCTACCG
>JAUVFC010000205.1 GCA_030594505.1 Desulfobacterales bacterium | reverse complement strand
GGATCGGTTCATGACCGTGCACAACCACGTTGACTTCGTCTTCGGAAAGGGTGCCAAGATTGACCACCGACCGAGTCGGGACCGGTGTTCCGAACATGATATCCTGAAGTTCGGTAGATATCATGGATGCGCCCCAGCCGTCCGCCAGAGCACATCTGGTAGCTTGAAGAATCAAGTTGCGATAATCCTGGTCGGTTCCCATATGGGTCCGATGCATTATCTCTACCACTTCCCGCTGTATGCCACGTGGGGCAACCCCCATTTTCTTCCATAATTCCTGCCGCTTTTCAGGTGCCCGACGTATGCAGTACAGACCTCCTTCCTGCTTCCCGAATTCAGCTAATGCTTTTTCACCCAGTTCAACAGCAATATCTTTTATGTCCCGATCTTCGGTCTTTATATCAAAGACCTCTGCCAGAGCACGAAGCTTCTTTTCATCCTTGATTTTATACTCGGATTCTCCTCTGGCAGCAGCCAGAAATGCCATTGCTGTTTCCAGGGCGTGATCCATGTGCGCGGACGCCCCTGCGGCAACCATACGACAAAAATTACGTGCTGCTACTGTAGCAGGAGTAGCCCCGCAGATCCCGATCGATTCCGGAATATCTTCGATCATCATGCACGGGCCAAAGGAGCAATTACGACAACACGTCCCCCCCTCACCGAAAAGACAAGGGTCAATAGCGCGCTTGTTCATCCGTTGCATGTAAGTAACAACACCCTGGCCCTCGGCCTGTTCTGCAACACAGGTACTTCCTTCACAATCAATACCGAGGCAACGGGGTGCCATGCCAATAGGAGATCTTCTTGATCCCATAATCAATCCTCCAAGATTAGCTCATAGCTGCTTAGGTTTTGAACAGTCATAATCGGAGCTTTTTTATCATATTTTTTTCACCGCGAAGAGTACGAAGAATACAAGGAAATCATAAAAGCATTCTTCCTAACCTTTATGCCCCTTCGCGGTTTAATTTTTTCTTAGCTTATATTGTATTTTTGGCCGCTTCTATCGTATTCTTCATCAGCATGACGATGGTCATGGGGCCGACGCCGCCGGGTACCGGTGTGACGGCGGCGGCTTTTTCTTTTACACTTTCAAAGTCTACGTCGCCTATTAAAATCGCTTTGCCTTCCGGAGTCTTTCCTGTCCGATTTACCCCCACATCGATAACCACAACCCCCTCTTTTACCATGTCCCCTGTAACTGTCTTGGGATAACCGGTGGCTACTATCAAGATGTCTGCTCGCTTTGTGTGGAAGGCCAGGTCTTTTGTTCTTGTATGGCACAACGTTACCGTTGCATTGCCTGCTGGTCGTTTTTGGAGCATCAGATTAAGGATAGGTTTCCCAACAATGTTGCTCCTGCCCACAACCACGACCTCTGCACCTTCTGTTTGCACACCGGAACGGGACAGAAGTTCAAGTATCCCATGAGGGGTACAGGGGAGCAAACACTTTTCCCCGATCACCATCTTTCCTACATTTACCGGATGGAAACCATCCACATCTTTAGCGGGATCAATGGCATATATAACGCGGGATTCATTAATCTGTTTCGGAAGAGGGAGCTGAACCAATATCCCGTGAATCCGTGAATCCGTGTTCAATTTCTCAATTAGCAAGAGAAGCTTTTCCTCCGAGATATCTCCCGGCAAATCGATTCTTTCCGAATAGATCCCCAAATTATTACACGACTTCTCCTTTTGGCCCACATATACCCTGGAGGCTGGATCGCCACCCACAAGAACCGTGGCCAACCCCGGAGTTACACCGTGCCTTTCCTTTAATTCCGCTATCTCTTTTTTCAGTTCTTCCCGTATCTGTTTGGCAATCTCAGTGCCGCTGATAATCTTTGCAGACATGATCTTAATCTCCTTAAAACAACCCCTTTACTTTTCCGGTCTCCACATCAACATCAATACGCCGATAGGCCGGATCAGAAGCCGTTCCCGGCATCAGGCTGATTGCCCCTGCCACCGGCACTATAAATCCTGCCCCCTGATACGTCAAGATATCCCGAACAGGGAGTGTCCAGTCTTTAGGCACACCTTTTTTAGCCGGATCATGAGAAAGACTTAGATGGGTTTTGACCATACATGTGCCTAATTTTGCCAGTTCCGGATCCTGTTCTATTCTCTTTGCTTTGGCCTCGGCTTCCGGGGTATAACTTACACCGTCCGCGCCATATACCTCTTTGGCAATCAATTCAATTCTCTTACGCAATGGAGTTTCAAGATCATAAAGAAAGTGAAAATCGTTTTCCTCTTCACACGCATCAACAACCGCATCGGCAAATTCCAGAGCCCCCTCACCACCTTTAAGCCAATGTTCGGAAACGGCAACGCGGGCGCCTGCAGCCTCTGCCAGCCTGCGAACAGCCGCTATTTCATCTTTGGTGTCGGTATAGAAGGAATTGATGCAGACCACAGGATTGATTCCCGCCTTTTTAATAGTCTGGATATGGTGAGTTAAATTTTCGCAACCATTTTCCACCCAGTCCACATGCTCTTCAAGATAAGCCTGATCCATGGGTTTCCCAGGAGGCAGTGGAGGCCCGCCGCCATGACATTTCAACGCGCGAATAGTTGCCACCAGTACAGCGCAATGCGGTTTTAAACCACTAAAACGACATTTTAAGTTCCAGAATTTTTCAAACCCTATGTCCGCTCCAAAACCACTTTCCGTAACATTGTAGTCTGCAAGTTTCAACCCAATCCTGTCTGCTATAATGGATGACTGGCCTATCGCAATATTTGCAAACGGCCCTGCGTGTACAAACACCGGCTGCCCTTCTAAAGTCTGGAGGAGATTCGGATTGAGCGCTTCTACCATCCATGCAGTCATAGCGCCGTCAACCTCAAGGTCTGCCGTAGTAACAGGGTCACCTTTTTTATTATAGGCAACCACTATCTTTCCCATCCGCTCACGCATATCTTTCAGGTCGGTAGCAACCGCCAGAATAGCCATAATCTCCGAGCTTACGGCAATGGCAAATTTGGACTGCATGGGGAAACCGTCCATCTTCCCCCCGAGACCTATAATAATATTCCGAAGCGATTGAGCGCAAAAATCGATAATCCACCCCATTTCTACATTCTTGGGATTAATATCGAGCCGTTTCAGATTTTTTTTCGTCAGTATCTCATCAGAATAGTTGTTTTCATGCTGCATCCTGGCTGTCAAAGCTACCATGGCCAGGTTATGCGCATTCATAATGGCGTTAATATCGCCTGTAAGCCCTAATGAAAACGGGGTAAGAGGGATACACTGGGCCAGTCCGCCGCCTGCGGCGCTTCCCTTTATATTCATAGTCGGGCCGCCGGAAGGTTGACGGATAGCGCCGACAACCCGTTTTCCTCGCTTGCCAAGCCCGGGCACCAATCCCATGGCAGAAGTGCTTTTGCCTTCTCCAAGCGGGGTGGGAGTAATGGCGGTAACATCAATATATTTACCGTCCGGTTTATCTTTTAGGCGTTTTAAAACTTTTGCAAAATCAATTTTTGCCACATAATGTCCATGTGGAAGGAGTTCCTCTTTTTCCAGCCCGAGATCATCTCCCAATTGATAAACCGTTTTCATGTTTTTTTCAGCAGATTCGGCAATTTCCCAGTCTTTGTATTTGGTTGGATCGAGAACCATAATTCCCTCCTTTTTTCTGGATTCCAATAATTTACTGAATCATATTTATTTATTCAAAACCTTTATAAATGGTATCTTTCATTTAGTCAAGTATAAATTATTCATTTTTTTATGGAACTACAAATCTTGGTTACTCGTTACTCGTTACTCGTTACTCGTTACTCGTTACTGGTTGCTGGTT
>JAUVFC010000103.1 GCA_030594505.1 Desulfobacterales bacterium | reverse complement strand
ATTTTGTAAAAAGTTATGTATTGCATATGATCGTAGCGATGGTTTTGATCGGTATTGCCTTTAAGCGGTTTTATAAGACCGAAAAGGGGAACGCGCTTGTGGATGACCTCCTGTTGAATCTTCCTGTATTTGGCTCCCTGCTGAGAAAGGTAGCGGTAGCCAAATTTACCCGGACTCTCGGCACAATGCTGTCAAGCGGTGTTTCCATCCTGGAAGGGCTTAAGATTGTTGCCAGGACAGCGGGGAATAAGACAGTAGAGTCCGCCATTTTCGACGTTCGAACAGCTATTAGTGAAGGGCAGACAATTGCCGGGCCGTTGGCCGCAAGCGGTGTATTTCCTTCTATGGTGGTGCAGATGATCGCGGTTGGTGAATCCACGGGCGCCCTGGATGATATGCTTGGCAAGATTGCGGATTTTTATGATGATGAGGTGGATGCCGCGGTAGGCAATCTCACTGCTATGATTGAACCGTTTATGATGGTTTTCCTGGGAGTGGTAATCGGTGGTCTGATCGTTGCCATGTATCTTCCTATCTTCAAGATGGCCGGGGCGGTCACAGGCTGATTTTGTCCGGGTTCTGCGTTGTTACGAAGCCGTCGAAGTTTCAAAAGATAGACAAATCTTCCGTCAGTTCGGCCCCTCATTGCTTCGCTCTCCTGTTTTGTCTTGACACCTTTTCCGAAATACGTTACCAGAAAAGATTCAACTTTTTCGAGAGGATTGGACCCAATGGAAGAGACAAGTGAAGTTATTCGCAAGTGTCATGAAAAGGCAAAGAGCATGGCCGCCGATGGGCTTGATCTCTACCCGAATGATTTTAAGGTAGAACATACGGTTGCTGATATCAGGGAGTATTTAACAGAGAATAAAAAAGACATAGAAGATGGAGGCCCCGTCTTTATTTTGGCCGGTCGGGTTATATCTATACGGCGATTCGGGAAAGCCGCTTTTTTTCACATACTGGACCGTACCGGGAAAATTCAGGCATATATTCAGCAAAACGGGGTTGGCAAGGAGTCTTATTCTCTCTTTAAAAAGATCGACAGGGGTGATTATGTCGGCTTAAAAGGAAATTTGTTTCAAACAAAAACCGGCGAGTGGTCATTGTCGGCACATGAGTTTTCCCTTGTTGCTAAAGCCATTCGACCTCTTCCTGAAAAATTTCATGGATTGAAAGACCCTGAAAAAAGATATAGACAGCGTTATCTTGACCTGATTATGAACCGGAATGTCAGGGATATTTTTTTAAAACGAGGTCTTATTGTTCAAGCATTTCGCAATTTTTTGGTCGAGCGGGATTATTGTGAAGTGGAAACGCCGATGATGCAGCCGATTCCGGGAGGCGCGGAGGCCAAGCCTTTTAAGACATACCATAACGCCCTTGGGATGGAATTGTTTTTGAGAATTGCCCCGGAACTCTATCTTAAGCGTTTGGTAATAGGAGGGGTTGACCGGGTTTTTGAGATCAATAGAAATTTCAGGAACGAGGGGGTCTCCACGCAGCACAATCCGGAATTCACTATGCTGGAATTCTATCAGGCCTATGCCACGTATGAGGATCTGATGAAACTGACCGAGGAGATGTTCGTATTTGTGGCCAAAGAAGTTTTAGGAGAAACTACTATTGTATACCAGGAGAATGAGATTAACCTCAATCCGCCATGGCGGCGTATGACACTATATGATGCCTTAACAACATTAGGCGAAACGCCTCCTGAAATTTTGGATGATAAAGAAAAATTGACAGCCTTTGCGACGGAACACTCGATACCTCTGCGGAAGAGCCATAGCCGGGGTAAGATATTGACCAAGTTGTTTGACGTCCTGGTAGAACCAAAGTTAATCCAGCCCACATTTATCACTGGTTATCCCACGGAGATTTCCCCGCTTTCCAGAAAGAGTCCTTCCGATCCCGGCCTTACAGATCGTTTTGAGCTGTTTATTGCCGGCCGTGAAATCGCCAATGGTTTTTCCGAATTGAACGATCCGGTTGATCAGAAAGAGCGCTTTTTACAGCAGGTTGCTGACAGAGACGCCGGAGATGAAGAGGCGCATTATATGGATACCGAATATATCCAAGCGCTTGAATATGGTATGCCGCCCACTGCGGGAGAAGGGGTGGGGATAGATCGAGTTGTAATGCTTTTGACGAATGCGGCCTCCATTCGTGAGGTAATTTTTTTCCCTCACTTAAAAACAGCACAAAAGAGGTAGTTTCAAAAAGGATAACAATGGCGTTTGAATGGTTTATAGGCACTCGTTATTTGCGTGCCAAACGGAAACAGACCTTTATTTCGATCATTACTGTGATATCGGTTGGAGGGGTCACTGTGGGGGTCATGGCATTGATCGTTGTTATTGCGGTAATGACCGGGTTTGAGGCTGATTTGAGGGAAAAAATCCTTGGCGTGACTTCACACGTCGTTTTGATGCGGCATGGGGAGGGTATCACGGATTATCGCGCCTTGGGCGAGCAGGTGGAGGAAGTTGACGGAGTAGTTGCCGCAACCCCGTTCATTTACACCCAGGTAATGTTAAAATCCGCGTCAAATGTTTCAGGAGCTGTCTTAAGAGGAATTGAACCACAAACAGCCGTTCGGGTGGTTGATCTTGAGAAAAATCTTACAGAGGGCAGCCTGAAAGCGCTTGAAGAACCCAAAATATCTAATAGTGGTTTACCGGGAAGGGCTGGCGGCCTTGTGCCCGGCATCATTCTTGGCAAGGAATTGGCCAGGACCCTTGGCGTGATGGAAGGAGAGGTGGTTTATGTAATTTCGCCCAGGGGTATGCTTACACCCATCGGGCAAGTCCCTGGAATGAAGAGATTCAGGGTGTCGGGGATATTTAAATCAGGCATGTACGATTATGATGCCTCGTTGGCCTATATTGCATTGAGCGAGGCGCAAAAGATATTGAGAACGGGCGACAAGGTAACAGGGATTGAAATAAGGGTTCGGGATATTTACCAGGCCGCATCTATTGCCCGATCAATTGAGGATTCTTTGGGCGTTCCTTACTGGACACGTGATTGGATGCGTATGAACAGAAATCTTTTTTCAGCCCTGAAACTCGAAAAGACCGCCATGTTTATTATCCTTACATTGATTGTTTTAGTCGCGGCTTTTAACATCGCCGGCACGTTGATCATGATGGTCATGGAAAAGAATAGAGACATTGCCATCTTAAAGTCTATGGGAGCGACAAACCGGAGCATTAAAAAGATATTTGTCTATGAAGGACTGATTATAGGAATTATTGGAACATTTTTAGGGGTATGTGGGGGCGCTTTTCTGTGCTGGCTCCTTGCGCAATACAAGTTTATAGAATTGCCGGGAGATGTTTACTACATATCCACACTTCCGGTTCGGATGGAGCTTCCGGATGTGGTCATAATTTCGCTTGGCGCCATTGCCATCAGTTTTTTAGCCACCCTTTATCCGGCTCGACAGGCAGCCGGATTAGAACCTGCACAGGCGCTTCGTTATGAATAAATCGGTTCCAATAATCACCATACAAAACCTTTTTAAAAGATTTAAGACCGGCGGCAATGCTATAGAGGTCTTAAGGGGTGTAACCCTGGATATAAAGGAAAGAAGTACCACGGCTATTATCGGGGCTTCCGGTGTCGGCAAGTCTACCCTACTTCACATAATGGGGACCATTGAGCGACCTGATAAGGGAAAGATGCTGTTTCAGGGCAAGGATGTCTTTGCGTTCGACGATGAGAAATTAGCGCAGTTTAGAAATCGCTCAATCGGTTTTATATTTCAATTTCACCACCTCCTTCCGGAATTCAATGCGCTTGAAAACGTAATGATGCCCGCTCTGATCAGCAGGATGAAGCGAGCGGAAGCAATGGATAGAGCAAAATCCGTCCTGGACAGTGTGGGGCTTTCCGGACGTCTTACACACCTGGTAGGGGAGTTGTCCGGTGGAGAACAACAACGTGTGGCCATAGCGCGAGCTCTAATTTTACGACCAGCGGTCCTTTTAGCTGATGAGCCGACCGGAGACCTGGATGCAAAAAACAGCCGTAAGATTCATGAATTGCTTATTTTCTTGAACAAAAAATTTGGCATTACGCTAATAGTGGTAACCCACAGCAAAGAATTGGCCGACTTGATGGAGCATTGCGTTACATTAGTTGACGGTAAAGTAGAGGAATTGAAGATTGTCGATTGACGATTGAATGAAATTGCTATCATTACAATCGTCAATCGACAATCTTCAAGATGTTGTATGGTCAAGCGAACAATAGCGATTTTACTGTTGCTTTGGGGCATTCCCTGTCTCCTTTTTGCGGAAGATATGGTTCATGTGACAATTCTTCCTTTTGAGGTCCATGCACCGGAGCAAATCGATTCTTTGAGGAACAAGCTTCCGGAATTGCTCGAAAAACAGCTTTCAAAAGAGGGGATATCAGTCTCCCGGTCCTCCATAGAGGCCCTGGCAGAGGACAGGGATATATATAGTGATGACCGATTGCGTTCTTTTGGAAAGAAGGTGGGTGTTGACTTTGTAATAACCGGAAGCCTTAATCGGATCGGTAACCGGTTCAGCCTTGATGTTAAGGCAGTACCCTCCCGTACTATGAGATTATCCCGCCATTTTTACGTAGAAGGAGAGGGGATGGAAAATCTCCTTGATCGGGTACGAAAGTTGGCCGGGCAGATCAGCAACAAGATATTTGAGCGGAAGAAGATCGTACGAATCACTGTTGTCGGTAATAAACGGATAGAATCAGAGGCTATTAAAAGGGCAATCAAAGCAAAAGAAGGGGGGCTGTTCTCTAAAACAGAATTGAGTGATGACCTGAAGCGAGTTTATAACATGGGGTATTTTCATGATGTTCGGATTGAGGCCACGGATATCCCGGGCGGCAAGGAAGTAACCTTTTGTATTAAGGAAAAACCGATCATCCGTTATATAAAAATAAAAGGAAATAAAGTCTTTGATGATGATAAGATTAAAGAAATGCTTGATGTCAAAACAGGTTCTATCTTGAACATTCATAGTGTTTACAGCAACATAGAGACAATCGAGGATTTTTATAAGGAAAAAGGGTATCATAATGTTCGAGTGTCCTTTAAGACTGAATCCCTTAAAGGAGATAAAGCTGATCTTGTTTTCGCAATAGAAGAGGGGAAAAAGGTTTTAATCAAAGAGATTATCTTTGAAGGAAATGATGCGTACGGCAGTGATCACTTGAAGGAGTTAATGAAGACTTCAGAGAAGGGGTTCTTTTCATGGTTGACCTCTTCGGGAGAACTGGACCGTGAAGCACTGGACCGGCACATTACAAAAATAGCCGCCTATTACCATAACCATGGCTATATTCAGGCCAGGGTGGGTGAACCCGATATTACATATAATGGTAAGTGGATTTATATAAAGATTAAGATAGAAGAAGGGCCGAAGTTCGGGATCGGCAAGGTGACTGTCGAAGGTGATCTTATCAAGCCTGAAGACGAGCTGTTAACCCTTATAGAGATCAGCAAAGAAAAAGTATATAATCGGGAAGTGATTAGAAAAGACATCTTAACCTTTCTGGATGTTTATTCAGCTGCCGGGTATGCTTATGCGGATATTGTGCCCCGTATTAATGAAGATACCGCAAGATTAAAGGTGGATATCGCCTATACTATCGATCAAAAGGAATTGGTCTGTTTTGAAAAGATCATTATTACCGGCAATACAAAGACACGCGACAAGGTAATTCGCCGCGAACTCAAAGTTTACGAACAAGAACTTTTCAGCGGGAAACGGTTAAAGCAAGGGATCAGAAATATATACCGCCTCGATTACTTCGAAGATATAAAGGTGAACACCTCCAGGGGGAGCAGCGATGACAAACTGAACTTGCACATCGACGTAAAGGAAAAACCCACAGGCGCTCTTAGTTTCGGAGGCGGTTATAGTTCTGTTGACAAGTGGTTTGCGATGTGGTCCATATCCCAGAGAAACCTGTTTGGCCGAGGACAAACACTGATGTTTAAAGGGACAACAGGGAAGCGTTCGACAACATATAGCCTGAGTTTTACGGAACCATGGTTGTTTGACACCCCTCTTTCCGCAGGCTTTGACCTCTATAACCAGGAGATGGATTATGATACATATGATAAAGATAGTGCAGGGGGAAAGCTCCGTTTTGGATATCGATTCACCGATTATACCAAGGCGTTTTTCCACTACGGTTACGAAAAGGCTGAGATTCAAATAGATGATGCAGCAACAGTAGCCGAGGTGATTCAAGACATGGAGGGGGAATTCACATCGAGCAGCGTAACAGGCATTGTGAGAAGAGATTCACGGGACCGGATTTTCAATCCGACCGAAGGAT
>JAUVFC010000154.1 GCA_030594505.1 Desulfobacterales bacterium | reverse complement strand
GCCCGCCTCCAATATGCCAGTTCATCTTTATGTGTAGCTTCCGGGAAAAGCTCTTTTATGCCTTGGATCAGATGATCGGGGTGGGTTACCACATCAAAAACCCGGCTTGCCAGTTCCATTACGCCAAGAGAGTGTTCAAAACGTCTGTGGGTGGCTCCAGGGTAAAGAAGATAAGTTAAAGCCAACTGGTGTATTTGGCGAAGTCTCTGAAAAGGCCTTGAATCAAGGACTTGACGCTCATGAGAATCAAGCCGAATAAATACGTGGATCGGATCTCTTATCTCATGAATATTCTTGAGCATGGTTTAAATCCGGTTTTCATTTGCTGAGCGACAGACTTTATAAACTTTAGTAAATTTAAGCCAATTCGTCAAAGAAAAAATACCATATAATGTGAGATATAGATAAATAATCCCTATATGCTGTTGTTTTCACAGGTTAATCGAGAAGAAATCGGCAATGGGGAAACTCCGGGGAGTCCGTGACATTTCAACATTCTATCAGGAGCAGAACCTTCGGGGATAATCATATCTCCTCCATGGGGAAATGACATCTTGTTGTTTGAACAAATTTCCTATCTCCATTAACCTGCCAAAGACTTTTTACGAAACCGTCAAATCTACTTGTTATCATGCATCTCCTTCTGTTATCTATTGAGCATGCGTCTTCAGAAACAATATATTGAAACAGCGGTTTCCCTTCCAATAACAAAGACCTTTCATTACGAGGTCCCGGAGCCATTTCAAGACCGAATAGAGATAGGGCACAGGGTGTGGGTCCCTTTTGGCAGCCAGCAGGTCACGGGATATGTGCTCGGTTTTTCTAAACCCCCTTGTGACACCCCCATAAAGAAGATTTTGGATGTCCTGGATGACATCCCTCTGTTTCCCGCCGATATGGTATCCTTTTACCGATGGATCGCCCGATACTATCTCCATCCCATTGGCGAGGTAATCAAAGGGGGCCTCCCCGGCGGGATTAATGCCGCTGCCGTTCATATGGTTTCTCTGACAGACAAAGGGAGGGTTGCCCTGAAGGGTGGGGGCGGAAATCATGTCGAATCAAAGGTCCTTGAACTCCTTAAAAAAAATGATGCGCTTACGTTGAAAGGCTTGAACCAACGTATGGGGCAGTATGTGCCCCGTTCTCTTATCTACAACATGGTTCGATCCGGATCAATTGATCTTCTTCGAAAGATAAAACCCGGCAGAATTGCTCCCAAGTGGGAATGGTATGTTACGCCGAGAGAGGGTGGGGAGATTCCGGGCCGTTTTTCTCAAACACGCCGGAAGTTGCTTGAGGCAATAAGGGCAAAAGATGAAATCTCCCTTAAGGCGCTCAAGGAGATTGTCCCTACGGCAGGCCGCCTCGTCCGGTTAATGGCGGAAGACGGACTCGTTGAGATGGTTAAACGCCCTGTATATCGCGACCCTTTTGGAGAACCGATTGAAGGGGATACCTCCGCACCGGAATTGACGCCTGAGCAGACAGAAGCGGTATTCGCGATTGAGGAGGGCCTGAAAAGAGCGGGGTTTGACACCTATCTTCTCCATGGCGTTACCGGAAGCGGGAAGACGGAGGTCTATATGCGGGCCGTGGCGGATGTTCTGGAGATGGGGAAAGAGGCTTTAGTGCTGGTTCCGGAGATTGCCCTGATTTCCCAGACCGAAAGACGCTTCCGTGCTCGATTCGGCGATCGTATCGCATTATTGCACAGCGGTTTGAGTGATGGGGAACGATATGATCAGTGGATGCGCGTACGCAAGAAAGAGGCCGGTGTAGTTATCGGCGCCCGTTCCGCGGTCTTTGCGCCCTTTGAAAATCTGGGACTCGTGGTTGTGGATGAAGAGCACGACGATTCTTACAAGCAGGAATCCGGTTTAAGATATAACGGTCGCGATCTTGCAATTGTCCGGGCAAAGTTTGCCAATGCCGTGGCTATACTCGGTTCCGCCACCCCATCCCTGTCATCGTATCATAACAGCCTTACGGGAAAGTTTCAAAGACTTGCCCTTTCAAAGCGAGTCCGTGAACAGGCGCTCCCGGAGGTTACAGTGGTTGACCTCCGGAAGCAGGAAGGTCGCCGCGGGAAGATGTGGTTTTTAACCCGTGAACTTAAAAAGGCGATTAAAACGACCCTTGACCGTGGTGAGCAGACCCTGTTGTTTTTAAACCGGCGCGGGTATGCCTCCTTTCCCATGTGTGCCCGGTGCGGGAGGGCGGTCCGGTGCAAAAATTGTGATGTTGCTCTGACCTTTCACCAGGGCGCAAATGCCTTTCGCTGTCATTATTGCGGGTTTACACGATCCGGGATTTCTGTCTGCGAGGGGTGTGGATCGGAAAAGACAATTCTCCTGGGCCTTGGGACCGAAAAAGTGGAAGCTGCCATAAAGGAGTTGTTCCCGGAAGCACGCGTGGCCCGGATGGATCGGGACACCACATCGAAAAAAGGGGCTCTGCTGAGGCAGTTAAAAGCGCTTCGCAAGGGGGATGTGGATATAGTGGTGGGGACTCAGATGGTTTCCAAGGGGCATGATTTCCCCGGGATCACGCTGGTGGGAATTGTATGCGCGGATCTCTCTCTTAACTTTCCTGACTTCAGGGCGGCGGAACGGACATTTCAGGTCCTTTCACAGGTGGCGGGAAGGGCGGGACGCGGAGACCGACCGGGCAAGGTGATATTGCAAACCTATAACCCGGACCATTTTTGTATACTTACTGCCAGGGACCAGGACTGCGAAGCATTTTACAAAGAAGAGACACCTTTCAGAGAAGCCCTTGGATATCCCCCGTTTGCCCGTTTGATCCAACTGATTATACTGGGAAGCGATCAGAAAAAGACATTCGCGGTCGCACAGATCCTTGGAAAGATATGCAAGCGTCTGCGGATGGGCGATGATATGTTCAGAAGAGAGATTACTATCCTTGGGCCTGTTGCCGCCCCTATTTCCCGGCTTCAGAAAAAATACCGTTGTCAGCTTCTTCTCAAAGGGTTGAGGGCCGGGTCGCTCCACGCACTGGTTACAAGATTGATGAAAGAAACGGAAAAGGCCGTCCGGGAATCACAGGTAAAGGTGATCGTGGATGTGGATCCGGTCTCTATGTTATAACCTAAATTGAGCGATTTTTGACAAGATATTGGCACATCTCTTCCTTAAAAATCGCTCAACTCAGGTATAAGCGATCTGCCGGTCAAGATGTGTCGCCACTGTCACCCCTCTCGCCATATATCCCTGTTCGCTTTTTGGGCTTTGACAAAAGAATCCGTTATTATCTCCTTGGCGCCTTTGAGAATCGGCTTGCCATGTCCAGGATAAATTTCCTTAATGGCTTTAGATGCAAGGAACTCGAGCACTCTCAAAAATTCGTCAGGATAGCTTCCTTTTTCATGACACATGTGAACCGGCACATCCCCGGAAAAAATAACTCCTTCCTCTTCACAAAAGAAACACACTGAATCAATTCCATGTGTATTGGCGTAAATTGCAGTAAATATTTTGTCCCCCACCCTTATGGATTGTCCGTCTTCGAATTTCCTGTCAGCCTGCCGTGAAGTAGAGCCGGCATAGACAATAGGATTAAAAACGGCTTTGATATCTGATAATATACCAACATGATCATAGTCACCATGAGTTAACAGTACCTGTTGTATGGTTTTTGTTCCTATTCCCGTTAAACTCGTCTTTATTCTTGTTATGACCGAATCATCGGTGCCTACATCAATCAGAGTATTGACATCATCGACTGTACTCCAATCTCCTTGCACCAGGTACACATTACAAGTGTAACCTTTAGCTCCCGAGGTCAGATTTTTGATCCTCATCGGTTACCTCTTCCTATACACCCTTTCAACACAATCTTTACAAATCCTTAAAAACAAATTTGTGGGCGCTTCGAATTCTTTATTTCTTTGTTTTGGATCAATTATAAGCACACCGCCAGGCTTCAAAGCATTGTAGAATTTCTTGTAAACTCGCTGCTTCTCCTCTACGTTGAAATACTCAAAAACATTCTTGCATGATATCATGTCAAAATTGTCAGATATCGGTTCATCTGCCAGGACGTCATGTATTGCGAAAAAGACCTTGTTTCTTATCTCCGGCATTACCTCATAGCTGCCATCATTTGAGATATTGAAGTATTTTTCGAACAACCATTTGTTCTCTTTGTTTGTTTTTACGGCATTCACCTCTCTCTCGCTGTAAACTCCTTTTTTTATCCTCTCTTCAAATTTCTCAACTATATCAGTGGCAAATATTCTTAGATTTTTGAACTTCCATACACTCAGACTTTCAGCAAGCATAATTGCAATCGTATACGGCTCTTGACCCGCAGAACAACCCGCGCTCCATATCGTGGGATTTGGCGACCATGAAATACTATCAAAGGCCCTCTCAAGCCCCTTCTGATCCCTGAAAAAATATGATATCGTTCCTGTTTTTATCATTCTGTTCTTATAAACTAATGAGCCAGTTTCAAAATGTTCAATTTTGCCCAAGGTCAAGTTGAGCGAAGTGAAATCCCGTCGCCGGGGAAAGGCGAAGATTTTAACCGGAGGAATACATTGAGTATTTCGAGGACTAAAATCTGAGCCTGACGCCGAGATTGGGTAAAAGGGGACGTTTTGAAATTGGCTCTAATGAGCTTTTTTATGCTATGAGCGATCTGCCGGTCATCTCTTCCGGCTGGGGCATTCCCATAAGGTGAAGCATGGTAGGCGCGATATCGCACAGGGCCCCTTGGCTTAATTTTATTTCCGTGCGTGTGTCGTCCACTAAGATGAACGGCACCGGATTAAGCGTGTGCGCGGTATGGGGGCTCCCGTCTTTCTGCATCAACTGCTCGGAATTGCCGTGATCTGCTGTTACCAAAGCGATTCCCCCTTTTTTGCGAACTGTG
>JAUVFC010000223.1 GCA_030594505.1 Desulfobacterales bacterium | reverse complement strand
TTTAAAAATTCAGCAGGCCACCTTGGCGGCGGGATGTACCTGTGGTGCCAGCTTCCCCCCGTAGTAACAAACTGCACGCTCTTTGAAAACACCGCAATATCGGGAGGAGGTATATACAACTACGGCTGTGATTCACTTATTACGAACTGCATCCTTTGGGACAACATACCAGAGCAGATCTACAATAATAACCATGCTGATCCTGTTGTAAGTTCAGACCTCCTGACATGCCCGGTTAAAACGTTACCGGTTCCGGAAGGTTTACAGCCAGGACAACCCGCTTATTCGTACCCGGAAAACATGCTCCTATTTTGTTAATCTCTTGACAAAGATCCGCGAAAACTCGACTGCGATGAGGAGATGACTGTGGCACCATTGTTATTTGGATCTCATTTTTCTTCACTTCGATTTTTGCACTTGATTGAAAAGCGGCGTGGAGGAAAGTGCGACCTTCATCATCATTACGGGCATACGATTTCCCAAGCATGGAGCAGAGCTCACTTTCTATTTGATACGCGCTCATTTTTATTGCATCTGCTACAAGATTGCGCTCTCTTTTAAGGACAACCTGATCATCAGCGGGCACCCTCTTGGGAAGGGATTTCTTCTTCGCTCTCAATTGCTCAATTATTTCCTTCGCCTCCTCCACTTTTCGCAAGGCTTCAGCATTGGCAATCTTGAATCCTCTAACCGTGGGGCGTGCGGATTCCTTGTTCGCTCCCAATAATTCACCCAGTATCCTCTCCGATTCCTTTTTCTCTTCGCGCGCTTTACGAAGTTTCCGGTCAATTTCTTTTATAACGGGATTTGGATGGTCTAACTCTTGAGGCGTGGGCTCGCTTCCATATTCCAGAAGGGCGTCCAGAGCGAATTCGTCTCTCATATATTTGAAGAAGTTTTCCTGTCTCCACCGATTGAACATCACGTAGAGTACTTTCTCCGGAGCAAGATCTTGGCGATCCGTAATGACGGCCGTCTGCCGGTTGTCATCCCTGAGACGAACCACTTGACGCATCCAAAGATACTTGGCCCCCTCGCCCTTTTTGTTTCCTGTTTTTCCTATCCGAACCCGGGTAGCATCGTTCAGCTCATAAGTATATGTTTTCCCGCCTTCCACAAGAGTGCTCTTTTGAAAATGAGAGCAAGGGATTTTGTTAAAGTGACCCTTGCGATACGTGATAATGTGAAATCCTGAGTTAATCAACCTGTTAAACAATTTCGGACTCCAACCACCTCGGTCAAATACTACCGTAATTTCTTTCTCGGGCCCTGCAAATGTACGGATCTCGGAAAGTATGGGTTCAAGAGTCTTGGTAAGCCCTTCATTAATATCACTATGCACCACAAACAGGGGATCACCGTTGATATCGTTTACCCAAGTATCCGTCGCTGCGGGCGTAGCGAGTCGCCGTCGACACACATAGGCTTTTCCCGTTGCCTCTTTGCCGCTGTATTCTTTCACATGGCCGTCAAAATAAAGAACTCCCAATATCTCCGGACGTTCTTTAGCCCGCTGTTCAGCAAGCGCTCGCATCAGGTTCATTCCTTCTTGGCGAGCGGCAAGCTGGTCCAGTTTTCGGCGCAAGGTTTTTACTTCGGGTGCACGATCCAATCCCAACAGCTGGCCCAACTCCTCAGGACTGTACTCCTTCAGGTTTTCGGGACGCTTGATTCTAAGAAGAGCAAGAAAGAACAAGCACACCAGCGTCGTTCTCAAACCATAAAAAGCCGGACCGAGGGTGTGATATATTCGTTGAAAAACATTGAGAATTCCTGATTTTTCTAAAAGTGGAACAGCAAGAAATACTCCTGCTCGTGGAAGTTGATCTGCATCACCAAAGATCGGAGCCGCATCATCCAAACGCCCCAAGGCTGCAAGCATTCGATCTAAACTCCTGTCGGTAGGATCTTGTTGTAACCAGGAACTCTCTGTTTGGATAGGCTCGGTGTCCGGGATTGTCGTCGTATCTTTTTCGATGACCAGGTCTTCGGTCACTTCATCTTCCTCCTTAGCCGATTCCAAATCGAAGTCTCCGACCTGCTGGTTTTCTTCCGCATTTGAAAAGGGTAGGGTGGAGGTTAACGAAACTTTCATTTTTCTTTGAAGTCCTAAACGTTTCAGCGTTTGTCTAATCGTTTTTTCGTCAACCTCCAACCGACGGGCTATCTCCCGATTCGAAAGGCCTTCCTTGAACCACTTCCTGATGCATTGCTCCTGAGTATTCAGTATCTTAAAGGCAGGCCCTGGTAATTTCTTGTTACGAAGCCCTTCTATACCCTTTTCTTGGTAGAGATGTTCCCAGCGCCGTTGTGATCCAACTGAATGTTTAAAAGCGATTGCAATCTCGTATTGATGTGCAAAACCACTCAAGCGAAGCGATACGGCAACAAAGCGAACTTCAACTACATCATTCAAAGAAATACGGTAAAGAGGGACACCCCAACCTTGATAAACAATACGATATCCGTCGTTATCCGTGTACCAAAGACTCTCGTTTATTTCTACGACGCCATCTTTTTCTATGGGATATTTGTCACCGAATTGAAGAAGTATTTTATTGTTATCCATATTATAAAATACGGATGAATCACACTGTTGTTTGTAATATATTCAACAATTTCCCAATCCGCACATCAAAATCTAAACCTTGACTATTCGTCAATTTGAAAAACACCAACAGGGCATGTCAGGAGGTCTGAAGTTCCCTGCGTTGTCTTTTTGTCTCACCGAAACAAAGGGACATCAAGGCGCGCAATTCTCAGGTGCTTAGGCACATGATCACCTATGCTTATGCTTCAGGCGCCATCGGAGCTATGATAGGTCTAATCCAGATGTGCAAGCACAACATCAGACCCGAACACCTGTATGGTGGTATCTCTATCACTGCCTTGACGTTATTCTACTCTCTCATCATCTCAGAGTGCATTCTTCGACCGGCTGCGCGTCGGATTGAGACAGAGATAGAAAGAAAGAGGACAGAGATTCCTAATGAAATATTATCTGGTCTGAATCAAGAACGGGAAAGCCTGTCATGCGAAAAAATCAGTCCGGCAGAAAAACCTTGTGGGGTGTAATAATATACTGCTCCCCAAATTGCAATCCGGTAC
>JAUVFC010000230.1 GCA_030594505.1 Desulfobacterales bacterium | reverse complement strand
TCATCATTCATAATTCCTTGTTCGATATTCTGCGGTTCAAAACAGGCTCGCAAGGTTGAATTTTTTCAAAAAACTAAAGTGTTACGATTGAAAATTGATTACTTGAATAACAATAGTCAATTCGCAAAAGCCCATTAAGTTCATAGAGAGAATAGAAACGCGCTATGTATGAATTTATACTGTTTTCGGGAAACTCTAATCCAAAACTGGCCGATGAGGTATGTGAATACCTCAATGTTCCCCTGGGTCACGCCAAGGTAAATACTTTTAGTGACGGCGAAACCCAGATTGAGATCCAGGAAAATATCCGTGGAAAAGATGTTTTTATAATGCAATCAACCTGCCAGCCGGTAAATGACCATCTGGTTGAGTTGCTGTTAATGATAGACGCATGTAGTCGTTCTGCTGCAATGCGCATAACCGTGGTGGTTCCTTATTACGGTTACGCGCGCCAGGACAAAAAAGTAGCGCCAAGGGTCCCGATCAGCGCCAAATTGGTCGCCAATCTGATTACCATGGCAGGCGCTAATCGTATCATCACAATGGACCTTCATGCCGGTCAGATACAGGGTTTTTTTGATATACCGGTTGATAACATCTTTGCGGCGCCCGTGCTTTTGGATTACATACAAGAAAATCTGAAAGACGATATTGTTATTATATCTCCTGACGCAGGGGGTGTGGAACGCGCACGGGCCTTTGCCAAGAGGCTCAATGCCGGGCTTGCCATTATAGACAAACGTCGGGAGGCGCCCAATATCTCAAAAGCAATGAATGTAATAGGCGAAGTAGAGGGGAAAAAGGCAATCATCTTAGATGATATGATCGACACAGCCGGGACACTGATTCAGGCCGCCGAAGCACTCGCATACAAAGGAGTTAAAGAGGTGCACGCATGCTGTGCGCATGCTGTTCTGTCCGGACCGGCTATTAAGCGTATCTGTGATTCCCCGCTTAAAAGTGTGGTGGTTACCAATACGATCCCACTGAATGAAAAGTCAAAATCGTGTGAAAAGATCCGTGTGCTGTCCGTAGCAGAACTTTTGGGAGAAACGATAATAAGGAGTCATACGGGAAGATCGGTAAGTTCGCTCTTTGTGTAGAATTTAGGAATTGGAAAAATTAGGAAAGAAATTTAAAAGATCTGAGGAGGAACATTTTTGGAAACCGTTGAATTAAAAGCATCACATCGAACGATAACCGGAAAAGGAGCGGCACGAAGCCTGAGAAGAGAAGGCCGGATGCCGGCCATATTGTATGGCCTCAACACTGAAGCGGTTTCACTTGCAGTGTCCATCCGTGAGTTAGAAAAAATACTTCGATTGAGTTCCGGTGAAAATGTGATTTTGAACTTGGTTATTGATAATGGAAAAAGCACTGCACAAATGGCCATGGTGAAAGAATTGCAGACGACCCCGGTCAAGCAGGACTATCTGCATGTAGACTTTTTTGCAGTCTCTATGGAAAAACCGATACATGTAAAAGTTCCTGTTGTTGTGACCGGCAAGTCCAAGGGAATCGAACAAGGCGGACTTGTACAGGTTATCCGCAATGAACTTGAGGTATTGTGTCTTCCGCTGGATATCCCTGAAGCGATTAAGATTGATGTCGCCGATCTTGACATCGGTGATTCAGTGCACGCGGAGGACATTCCGGTTAGCGAAAAGGTTAAATTGATAGCTGATACCAATTTCACCGTTGTGACGATTCTTGCTCCCACTGTAGAAGTAGAAGAAGCAGTAGTAGAAGGTGTAGAAGAAGTTACACCGGAAGGAGAAGCGGCAGCCCCTGAAGAGAGTACTGAAGAAGCGGGATAACCATAATGGGTTTATCGGATAGTTTTGAGAACCAAAAAAGGGTGATGTCCGTTGACAGTGGTCCGTTTCCCGTTGCTGAAAATGAATGAGTGATAATGCATCTTATTGCGGGGCTGGGTAACCCAGGAATACGATATCATTATACGAGACACAATATCGGTTTTCGAATTATAGATCACTTGTCAGAGGCTTATGGGATACCGCTAAATAAAGAAAAATTTAAGGCTGCTTATGGAAAAGGGTTCATTAATGATACGCCTGTTATTCTGGCAAAGCCGATGGCGTATATGAATATGAGCGGCCCGCCCACACGGCAAATAGCCGAGTATTTCAAGATAGATGTAACTGATGTGTTAGTAATACACGATGATATAGACTTAGCATTTGGCAAAATAAAATTTAAAACGAAAGGAGGTCATGCAGGGCATAACGGTGTACGGTCTTTGATAGAGACTTTTGGAAGCGGGTCTTTTTCCCGCCTCAGAATCGGGATCGGACGACCTGACAACAGGGAGGAAGTGACCGATTACGTGTTGGGAAGGTTTGATCCCCAACAGGAAGCTGTAGTGGAGGAGGTGGTTTACAAAGCGCGAGAAGCGGTTGAAGCCATCATGTTAAACAAGAAAATTGATGACATAAACTAAATTTGGGGAGGTAAAGAATATGTTGGACGCTATACTGGGGAATGTAGAGCTCTATAGTACCTTTGTGGGTATTATCGGGATATTGTTCACGCTATGGTTGATCGCTTATGTCAAAAAAGCTCCGGCCGGCGATGAAAAAATGACTGAAATCGCCGGCGCCATCAAAGAGGGGGCTATTGCTTACTTAAACCGTCAATTAAAGACCATTGCCATCGCGGCTGTAGTCATTGTGGCCATTATCGCCGCAACAATGGGCACGACAATGGCAATCGGCTTTATCATCGGCGCTGTCGCCTCTTACGTGGCTGGCTACATCGGAATGAGAGTTTCGGTTATCGCCAATGTCAGGACCGCTGAAGCTGCCAAAGACGGCATGGCTGCCGGCCTGAACATGGCCTTTAAGGGCGGAACCGTTACCGGCATGAT
>JAUVFC010000137.1 GCA_030594505.1 Desulfobacterales bacterium | reverse complement strand
ACCGGTCTTCAACCCTGTAACGATTACCGCGTCACCACCGCAGCTTTCCACATCGTGAGCCTGTTCTTCCAGGGATCGATCCGATAGAATAGCGTGACTTCCGTGCTTCACATGAAAGTCCCCAAAAATCATTATATCATCCGCCTTTAGCGCCGCGCGATATCGGAGCGCTTCAGGACCCGCCGCCTCTATAATGCCGCTATTTGAGATATAGGCATTTGCCAGTTCAAAAGCGCGAACCCATTTTGCACCGACTGCCTCGGCCACGGCCAACGCCTGACACACACCATTAATGTGACAATTGATACCAATGGGAATCTTGACCTTCCGCACAACAACACTCGCCACTGCAGCAAGCCCGGCCACGGTTTCAGGACCTATGCGGTCGGGTTTGCAGTATGGCAGATCCCAGATGTTTTCAATCTGAAGACCGTCCACACCCGCGTCTTCAAGAATCAGCGCCTCTTCTTCCGCCCGCTCGAAAACACTCTTCATACCACCTGCCTCATAGCGCGGCGACCCGGGAAGCGGAAAAAGATGAACCATACCGATGACAGGTTTTCCCGTGTTAAACAATTTTTTAATTCTTTTCATAATAACCTCCTTAGGAGACTGTCCGAGAATTTTGTCTCGTTCTCACTCTTTTGTAGTAGGATCAGAATTCTCGGACAGCCTCCTTAGCCGGAACAGCCGGATAAATCTCGGTTCCAATTCATCTATATCAACCGAACCATACTCGATTTCGAGTTCGTCAAACAGCAATTCAAAGGTCTTTGCAAGACGGTTTAAGGTATCTATTTCGAGTTTGGAATCTTGAATTAACCAGTCGATAAAGGAGGTTTTCAGATCCTCTTTTATACGTAAGCTCTCCCCCCCGGTTACCCACATGGTTCGAAAGAATGCTTGCAGGTCTTCCAGGGTAATAGGCTCCATCACCAGAGGGAGCCCCAATTCGTGACGAGCCCATAGCGTAAGAAGGAGACTCTTCCAGGTCAGATCATTTTTAAAATCCGCTTTGCCTGGAAGCCCCTTTGCAAGAAGACTGTCAAAGAGCCGGTCCAGGATTTCGATCTGATCCAGGCGCCTGGCGCAATGTGTGATATCGTCCACCGACCGAAATTCCCTGTATTCTTTTCCCGCGAGCCCGGCATAAAAAAGAGGACGTTTTTTCAGCAGTCCTTCAAGAAGCCCCTCCCATGCCTGGTTCCAAAAAGATAGCCCTAATCCTGCCTCCGGAACCCAGGCATGTTTCAGCCATTTTTCCACCCGCCATTTCTGTTCAAGCGCCCTGCCGTATCCGATCCGAAAAATGCGATTAAGGTGATATTTTTCAAGAACTTTTGCGCCATGGGCAAGATCACCCTGAGTGAGTGTTTCAAGACCGATGCTCAGATATCCCCCCGCCTTTTGAATTACCTGTTTCAGAACCTCCCGGTCATCAAATCCCTGGAGGTCTGCCGACAGAATCTGATTGCACAGGCCGGCCAGTTCGGTTTGAAGTCTTTCCAGCGTCTTTAGGCTATCGATCTCTTTTAGATATAGCGTGAAAAGGTTGTCCCCCTGTAAGGAGGAAAGGGAATACGTAAGTGCGGAGGAGGTAGGTTCTGTTTCTTTTATGGTTTCGAGATCTTTACCCATGAGATCCCTGGGGTCGAGATATTGATAAATCCCTATTGCCTCTTCAAAGGGGAGAAAACCCTTTTCGGCAAGACGCGTGCTCCGAAAACGGTATCCCTCTTCTTCTAATCCGGCAGGCAGAACCCCTCCCACATTCAGCAATATACGCTGATACAGTTCAAAATTATACTTGGCAAGACAGTCGAAAAAGTCCTTTAAAAAATCTTGATGTCGTTCATCACGGACACGAATATAAAAGACCCCGTCAAGTGTAAAAAAAGTATCTTCAAAATCAGAAGGGGTCTGGTCTTCCTCCTTGATTCTTACCTCAATACTTTTGGAAAGATAGAGATAAAGAGCTTCCGGTTCCTCGCGTAATCCCCAATTGATAAAACGCTCGGTATCCGCTGACAGCACACGTTTGAACCAAGTATGAACAGAGTCCATGCTTAAACGGTCGCGATCCCATACCAGTAAGTCGACTATATACCGCCACTGTTCATTCGACGCCATGGAAAGGATGGGAAGGCCGTCTTCCGGGCCTATATCCTGTATGAGCCAATAAAAATCTTCCTCGGAAAAGGATTGAACCAAAGCCGTAGGGGTAGACGAATCAAGGATCATCTCAAGGGCTTCTTCCCCGCCGGCAGATAAGATTTCTTTCTTTAATTCTTGGCTTGATACTATCTTGGAAATAGATTTTTGTTTTGTCATACCACCTAACACTTATCAAGCTGCAATCTTTCAACCAACTTTTTCACATCTTCCGCATGATCGCGATGGACCACGAGCGTCTTGTCGCCGGCACGCACCACAACTAAATTGTCGACTCCCACAAGCGCTACGGTCTCTTTGTCATCTTTGCAAAATACAATATTTCCTGAGGCATTGTGACATTTGACACAGCCATTTACTACATTGCCGTTACCGTCTGGTGAAAGGAATTTTTCCAGGGCCAGCCACCCCCCCATGTCGCTCCATTCGAATTCGGCCCGAACGGTTCGAACATGCTCGCTCTTTTCCATCACACCGAAGTCAATGGAGATCTTTGGAAGGGTTTCAAACGCGGTACGAATTGCCGGGCCCCACTCGTCGGTTCCGTCGACTTCTGCTAATGGAAGCAATGCCTTGGCATGAACGGGCAAATGTCGTTCGATCTCATTTAGAATTGTCTCTACAGTCCAGACAAACATGCCGCTGTTCCACAAAAATTGATTTGATTCCACATATGAACGAGCTGTCTCAAGGTCAGGCTTCTCTTTGAATCGAAGGAGCTTAAAGTGTTCGATTCCATTGTCTGACTTAATTCTTTCCCCTTGTTCGAGATAACCGTATCCCGTAGCAGGAAATGTTGGAACAATGCCGAACGTGTATAAGCACCCTTCCTCTCTTGCCGCGCGAACCGCGGAAAGGAGCGTCCGCTGGAATGTTTCGATCGGGTGGATCAAGTGGTCTGCGGTCAAGACCACCATAGTCGGATTTCCAAAACGCCGGCGACATAATACCGCTCCCAGGGCAATCGCGGCAGATGTATCTTTGGCTACGGGTTCTCCGATAATATTGGCCTCCGGGATTTCAGGGAGCTGCTCATGAATGAGAGACATATATCGTTCATTGGTCAGTATCAGAATATTATCTGCCGGAACCAGACCGGACACCCTGTCAAAAGCCTGTTGGAGAAGGCTTCGGTCATAAAAAAGATTCATAAACTGCTTTGGGCACTTCTGATCGCTCAGAGGCCAGAACCGGGTTCCGCCCCCCCCTGCCATAATAAGAACGACTATATTTTTATTTTGTGTAAGTCGATCCTTTGTCACATAGACCTCCTTTGTGTAGTCAAGCAATCCGGCTTCTGCAGAACGTAACATAGGAGGCTGTCCGAGAATTCTGATCCTACTGCAAAAGCGTGAGAACGAGACAAAATTCTCGGACAGCCTCCTGGGATCAGCCAAAAAAGTATAATACCATAATCTTATGTCAAGTACCATACATTTCCGGACCCGCGAATTGACTGACATGATTCTGTGAGGCTGAAAGGATACGGATCAGGCGTGATTTAGCATCCATTTCCAAGCAGGTATGGCTTTGACTGAAATCCTTGAATTTCAGAAATTCAACAAAGCTCAGCGGATACACCGTAGATGAAATGGCTTTGCCCCGAAGTTCAGTTGCGATGGCCTTCACCTACTATTATTGCTCTTCTATGTCTTCCAAACCTACTGCCATCAGGTAGCCTCTCGCCCTTTCCGCCCTGGGATATCGATAGACCACTTCCCAGAATTTCTTGCTGTGGTTTGGCTCAACCAAATGGGCAAGCTCATGGATAATGATGTAGTCTTGAACAAACCGGGGCATTTCGGCGATGCGATGTGAAATCCGAATGGTTCCTCTGCCAGGGGTACAACTGCCATGGCGCTTATTCTGGTTCGCCACCCAGGCAATGGACTCCCACCGCAGGAGGCCGTCAAAATATTGGTGGTTTAGCCTATGTGCCCGTTTCTCAAGCGCCTTATCGTCCAGTTTGGATTTGACCTTATGGCGTTCGATACGTCGCTTCAGTGTCCCGATCACCGGTTCGAGTTCTTGATCGGACATGTTGGCCGGCGCTAAAATCTCCAACTTGCCATCAACTTCACGGGCCTGAACGGTTTTACGCCGTTTCTTGCTGCGGACGATACGAATTTCCATAGATTTAGTTCAAATTATGCAAATAGAAAGGAGCCGGTAGTAAACGCCCTGGTTTCAGAACAACCTTTTGAAGGAACCTGGAACGCCCCCGCCGGGCCATGGTCGGATCGCCTTTAACCTCATACCCTTGCCCCGCGCCCTGCGCATCCCCATAAGCAACCAAAATCGTTTGACATTTATCAAGAGCATCTGTAACATAATAGAATACTATAAAAGAATAGCTCCGGTTCAGATGAGATGAAGAACCTGAGCATAGCGGAAAGGATTGTCTTGGCTGCAGATCTATGGTCAAATGGTCCATCAAAACAAAGATCTCTGAAATCAGATTTATGACCCTTGACGAAATACTACAAAAGGAAAGAAAAGGACAGCTCAAAGGAGTAAATGGAGTCAGGTCTTCATTCTTCACGTCCCAGGTTTACTTTGTCAAGAATGAAGCCCCGCCTTTTTTCAATATATTCCTTTCAAAGCTGTATTAGACACTACAATACGATTGTATAAAGAAAATATATAGCGTTAATATACAGATTTTTTTCTGCTTAATACAATTCGTTATGTTTAAAAAAATGAACGGGATAATTATATCGAAATATGAAAGACCTTAGATACCTTTATTCAAAAGAAAAGTTTTTAGAATTTTCATTTTTGGCTTTAGCGAACAATTTCGAATCACGAAAAGGATTCATTTCCTTTTTTGATTCAAGTGCCCAAAACTTTTTTTAAGAGACAATCAATTTTAATATGAAAAAAGACAGCTCTTTAGAAAAATATCGTGAAACTCTTCATGAAATTATTTTTGAGGCTGATACACCTGCAGGTAAATTATTTGATATAATTTTAATTATAAGTATCGTGCTTAGCGTAATAGTTGTAATGTTGGACAGTGTGAGCACGATTCGAAATTCATACGGCGGCTTTTTAGTTT
>JAUVFC010000021.1 GCA_030594505.1 Desulfobacterales bacterium | reverse complement strand
CTACGCCTCCGGTAGAAACCTTTGTGCGGCCTTGTCTTGGGACAAAATCTGCCATTTCTGGATGGACACTAAATATATATTCAACCCTTATACAACCCGGTAAAGTACTATGTTGAAATTATTTGAATTCATAGGCAGCCTGAGCGTCAGATGGATCAAGGGCCTGGGCCAAATCATGTTATTCTTTTTGAGCGCTGTAACGTGGATGGTCCGTCCTCCATTTAGAGCGAAAAATATATTTAAACAGATGGAATTTGTGGGGGTCAATTCGCTCTTTGTGGTAGCCCTGACCGGTGCATTTACGGGAATGGTATTAGCCCTTCAGACTTATCACGGCTTTCGTCTTTTCAATGCGGAAAGTCTGGTTGGCGCTACCGTTGCTCTTTCCATGACAAGAGAGCTGGGACCGGTACTGACCGCATTAATGATAACGGGTCGGGCAGGCTCTGCCATGGCTGCCGAACTCGGCACCATGAGGGTAACGGAACAGATTGACGCCCTCTACACTATGGCCATAAATCCGATCCATTATCTCGTCGTTCCGCGTATAATCGCCGGAGTTCTAATGGCGCCCATTTTAACGGTAGTTTCGGATTTTATCGGAATTGTAGGAGGCTATTTTGTCGGTGTAGGACTCCTTGATATCAATTCCGGTATCTATATGAAAAAAATGCTTGATATTGTAGAATTAGATGATATTTTTAATGGTTTGATAAAGGCGGCCTGTTTTGGGTTGATTCTCTCTCTCGTAGGATGTTATAAGGGATTTTATACCAAAGGAGGAGCAGAAGGCGTAGGAAAAGCTACTACTGAGGCAGTAGTCCTCGCTTCCGTCTGTATACTGATCAGCGACTATTGTTTGACTGCAGCCATGTTTTAATGGGCTGTAATGGAGAGACCATGACGCGAATACCTATGACCAAAGCTGGTTATGAAGCTTTGAAACAGGAAATGGAACAATTAACTGCTGTGGAACGCCCTGAAAATATCAAGGCCATTGAAGAGGCCAGGGCACACGGAGATCTGTCGGAAAATGCAGAATTTGAAGCTGCCAAGGATCGACAGGCTTTTATCCAGGGAAGAATTAATGAATTAAATTATAAATTGGCTCATGCTGAGATTATTGATACGAAAAACGTGGATACGAGTCGAGTGGTTTTTGGTTGTGTAGTCCTTTTGGAAAATGTGGATACGGAAAAAAGGGTGAGATATCAATTAGTAGGCTCGGAGGAATCCGACGTCAAAAACGGACGGATATCTATTTCGTCCCCTCTTGGGAAGGCGATGATTGGTAAAGAGGCCGGTGATGAGGTTACAATACAGGTGCCGGGGGGAAAACGCTGTTATGAATTAATTAAAATATCGAGTCCCGGTTGAGGATACGGGAACAAGAAATTGAAGACGCAGGCGCAAAGGACAAAAAACGAAAACCTTAGCGTTTTTGCGTCGTTGCGTGCGGATTTTTAGTAATTGACAAATTAAAAACATTGTGCGATTAATAATGAGTTTTAGTTTATACTATTTGCAACGAGGAGAAAAGAGTGGCACGTATTACAATAGAAGATTGTTTGGATCAAACTCAGAACAGATTTTTATTGGTCCATATGGCGGCCAAAAGGGTCCGCCAGCTAAGAGACGGGGCACGGCCCCTGGTTAACGCTCCCAAAAATGAAATTGTTGTAGTGGCACTGCGAGAGATTGCAGCAAAAAAAGTTGTTATCAACAAAGAAAACCTTGAATCGTCTGAGGATGTACCGGAAAAATCCCCTTCCTGATATCTCACCCCGCCGATGCCCCGGATATTTGCAAGCAATCAGGCGAGCTGAGATTTTTTCCAACTTCTTCTATCCGGAAACATGTCTGGCAGTTATACCGACAAAACTCTGTATCGTGCTGTAGGCCAAGCCATACGCCGTTACACTATGATCTCTGACGGGGATCGTATCGCCGTGGGTCTGTCCGGAGGAAAGGATAGCCTTACCCTTCTCGCTGTGCTGGAAGAGCGACGGCGCTGGGTCCCCATCGATTACACATTAGCGGCCTTCTACATAGACCTCGGGTTTCCCGGCAGAAACAGTGATATCATATCAGCCTACTGCCGTGAAAAGGGATACGATTTTCATGTAGTGCACACTGATTATGGCATACGCGGACATAGCGCGGAGAATCGCGAAAATCCCTGTTTCCTCTGTGCACATCTGCGAAGAAAACGGTTGTTTGAGCTTGCCTATGAGTGGAAGTGTAACAAATTAGCTTTGGGCCATAATAAGGACGACATCATTGAAACCCTGTTTCTTAATATGTGTTATAGCGGTAAAATAAGCACGATGTCCCCCTCACAAATATTTTTCAACGGTAAGCTTACGATAATCCGTCCGCTTGCCTTTGCGGATAAAAAGCTCATATCACGGTTTGCACAGGATAAAAATTTCCCGGATCTGGTTAATCCGTGCCCTTCCGCACAAAACTCGAAACGAAAAGAAATTAGAGATATGCTGGATAGGCTATACCGGGGCAACAAAAAGATTAAAGGGAATATCTTTCATGCAATGCAACGAGTTATGATAAACTAAAATAGAAAGAGATCATGGTTTAATCAAAATCTTTCTCGCATCAACTGTTCCACGTTACCAACGAATCCTGGGAGGAAGCTCATGCGATTGATTGGGAATTGTACCATAACAGGTCTTATTTTACTGTTGGCTGGATGTGGCGGCGTCACCCACCAGAAGGGCATACCTTACCACTTTTCAGAATGCCGTTCTGACCGGGGATACGCGGAGTTGCTGTACAATAGAGCACAATCGTATGCAGATGAAGGTAAGCATTATAAGGCTGCTTCCACTTACAAAGAATCAGCAAGAATGTGGGAATATGCCGCGTCTATTTGTCGGGGGAAGAATGCAGGTAACGCCCGTCACAATGCTCAGCTCGCCTCGGAAGCGGCGAAAACACAGAAAGTATTACTCGGAATCGACAGGTTGGAGCGTGATACAAGGGGAGGCGAAGGAAAGGGACAACAGATCTTAGATGGTCCGATTCTAATTGTTTCCCATGAGGATGATAGTCGTCATAGAACCTATAGAACCCTCAGCCACGCTATAAAAAATGCCCACCCCGGAACGCTCATCCTGGTACGACCCGGCTTATACAGGGAAAGCATCATCATCGACAAACGGATCGAAATCGTCGGAGACGGTCCTAGAGACAAGATCATTGTTGAGAGCCTGGAGTCTGATTGTATACTCATGAAGGCCGACCGCGCATTGGTTCGTGGGCTTACATTACGCTGCCGAACGAAAACAAAAGGGTCAAAGTGCTTTGGGGTGCATATCCCCACTGGGCTCTTGGTGCTGGAAGATTGCGGCGTGACTTCTGATTCTCTCGCATGTATAGGCATTCATGGGGATTCAGCCGATCCTGTTATTCGCGGATGCACGATTTATGGTGGAAAACAACACGGTGTTTACATTTATGATAACGGCGGGGGAACGGTGGAGGACTGCGATATCTTCGGAAATGGTGACGCAGGGATAGCAATCAGGGGGGACAGTTATCCGGTCATCCGAAGATGCAGGATTCATGACGGGAAACGGAGCGGAATTTTTGTTTATGAGCGCGGCAGGGGCATAATCGAGGATTGTGATGTCTTCAGAAACGCCCTTGCCGGGTTGGAAATAGAAGAGGAAGCCCATCCTGTCATCCGCGGATGCAGGTTCCATTATGGTAAACAAGGTGGCGTTTACATACATAATAACGGCCGCGGAACGATTGAAGATTGCGATATCTTCGGAAATGCTTACGCAGGGGTAGCAATAAGCGGCGGGGGTGACCCGGTTATTCGAAAGTGTGCGATTCATGACGGGAAACAGAGCGGCGTCTATGTCTATAATAACGGCCGCGGAACGATTGAAGATTGCGATATCTTCGGAAATGCTTACTCGGAAATAATAATAAGCGGTGGGGGTGACCCGGTTATTCGAAAGTGTGCGATTCATGACGGGAAACAGAGCGGCGTCTATGTCTATGACAACAGCAAAGGAACGGTGGAGGATTGCGATATTTCCGGAAATGCTTACGCAGGGGTAATAATAAGAGAAGGCAGTAATCCGGTTATCCGCAACTGCGCGATTCATGACGGGAAACAGAGCGGCGTTTATGTCTATGATAACGGCGAGGGAACGATTGAGGGCTGTAGTATCTCCGGCAACGCCTATGCGGGGGTGGCAATAGGGAAGGGCGGCAATCCGGTTATCCATAAGTGTACAATTAGACGGAACCGGGATAAAGCTGTGCGAGTATACAAGAACGGACAGGGCACTCTGGAAAGCTGTCATCTGACAAGAGCCTATTCAGGATGCTTTTCTGACTGGAATTGTGCGGAGTCGCTCTCCAATACGGCGAATTCCTATATGGATGAGAGGAAATACTACAAGGCCGCCTCTACATTTGAAGCATCTATAAGAGTTTGGAAACTTGCCGCATCTGATTGTGAGGGGAAGCATAAAGACAGGGCCGAGTTAAATGCCGTGGGGACCGAAATATTAGTGGACATGTGCAGAAAGTCGGGTGGACCGAGTGCGCAAGGCATTAAATATAATCTATTGGAGGTTGAAAAAAAGAAACAAAAGATCCTCAATGGTCCGACACTGATCGTTTCCCAGGAGGGTGATGGTCGTTATAGGACCATCAGCGAGGCCATAAGAAGTGCCCGGCCCGGAACGCTTATCATGGTCCGACCTGGCTGGTACAAGGAAGGTCTCATTATCGACAAGGAGGTCGGAATCGTCGGAGACGGTCCCAGAGACAAGATCATTGTTGAGAGCTCGGAGTCTGATTGCGTACTGATGAAGACCGACTACGCATTGGTTCGTGGACTTACGTTGCGTTGCAGGGCGGGAATAAAGGGCAAGGAGTACTTTGGAGTGAATATCCCTGGGGGGGGATTACTGCTGGAGAATTGTAACGTGACTTCTGATTCTCTGGCCTGTATAGCTGTTCATGGAGCTGTTCGCAGGAATGAGGCCTGGCCGGTAATCCGAAAGTGTACGATTCATGACGGGAAACAGAGCGGCGTTTATATCTATGACAACGGCGAAGCAATGGTAGAAGACTGCGATATCCTTGAAAATGGCTACGCAGGGGTAGAAATAACAGAGGGTGGTTATCTTATTATCCGTAAGTGCAAGATTTACGACGGGGAAAAAAGCGGGATTTATTTTCACAAGCACGGCAGGGGAATGGTGGAAGATTGCAATATCTTCAGGAATGCTCTGGCGGGAGTGGAAATAGAAGAAGGAGCCGATCCGATTATCCGTAAGTGTAAAATTCATGATTCAAAACAGAGCGGGGTTTACGTTCATGATAACGGCAAAGGAACGGTGGAGGATTGCGATATCTTCAAAAACGCCCTTTCAGGGGTAACAATAAGCGAAGGCGGTAATCCGGTTATCCGCAAGTGCACGATTCATGACGGGAAACAGAGCGGCGTTTATATCTATGATAACGGCAAAGGAACGGTGGAGGATTGCGATATTTCCGAAAATGCTTACGCAGGGATAATAATAAGAGAAGGCGGTAATCCGGTTATCCGCAAGTCCAGTATCCATAATGGGAAAGAAGGCGGCATCCTTGTCTATGATAATGGCGGGGGAACTGCGGAAGAGTGTGACATTTTCAAGAATGCCCTTGCCGGGATAGAAATATCAACGGGCGGCCGTCTCGTTATTCATAAGTGCAGGATTCATCACGGGGAGAAAAATGGAGTCTATGTTCATGATAATGGCGGAGCAATTGTGGAACTCTGCGACATCTTTAACAATGCTCACGCGGGAATAGAAATAGAAGAAGGGGCTGATCCGATTATCCGCAAGTGCAGGATTCATGAGGGGGGAAAAAGCGGCGTTTATGTTCATAAGCACGGAGGGGGAACGGTAGAAGACTGCAAAATATTTAACAATGCTGACTCGGGAGTCGAAATACGAGAGTCCGGTGATCCGATCATCCGTAGGTGTAGGATTGACTCAAACGGATATAACGCGGTACGAGTGTACAAGACAGGACGGGGAACGGTGGAGAGTTGTCGCCTGAAAAACAACAAACGCGGCCCTTGGGGTATAGAGTCGGAAAACTCTCTAATCCGCGTGGGGAACAAGCTATGAGCTGCCATATGTCGAGACCTTTGTACTCTTATATCGGGCTGGCAGGTTCCGTGTCATGGATGTGCGGCTCTTCCTGTAGTGGAATCTTGAAGCGAGGTTCTTCAAGAAATTTATATGATTCAGCCGGGTCAGGTGCGACACCAGTGGCAAGGGCTGTGTTTATAGTAGCCCTGTTTAGATTTTGAACCTCTTCAGCCCTACCTAAAACCTCTCTCGCGGCATCAACGATATGTGAATCAATACTGGTCTGAACAATATATTGAGCAGCCTTCATAATCTGTTTGACCACATCCACCAGATTATTGACTACAGTCATGGCTTCCTGAGCCAAGTCTGTATCCCCCGTCTCTTGGGCCGTAAAGGCTATCTCCGCAAGCAGCACCGAGGTCTCCCTTGTCAGCTCCAGGGCCTTTTGGGTAAGCTCTATACCAGACGTCTCTTGGGCCTTTGACGCCATTTCAGAGGCCTTGATGAATAACGCTTCAGCCCTTTTAAGCTTTTCTTCCTCAGTCGTTGCCTCAGCCGGAACCGGAAACATTAAAAAGGTTACGGCCAATATGCCCCCCAAAAGGGCAATTAATATATGCCCCTGCCCCTTAAGAACCCTTCCCATGGCGAACTCTCCTTTCTACAGTTAAGTTATTATACGTAACTTATTATAATATATCTAATAATCTGTCTAGTTTGTCAAGAACAATTGTCACCCAATCCACAATTGATGCTCTCGTAAAAAGTCTTTGATGAGCTTATCTTGGTCATTTTTTCTTAGAGCTTCTTGGTGAAGCGAAGCGTCAAAATCGTAAACTGTTTGAGGGCGTTAGCCCGAGTTTTTACGATTTAGCGAAGCGAACTTAGAAGCTCTAAAAAGTGACCAAGCAAGCGAATTGAAGGCTTTTTACGAGAGCATCACAATTGATGGCTTCGTAAAAAGCTTTATATCGGATATCCTTTCCATATCTTAAGGGCCTCGCGATAAACTCTGTTCCGAGATAGCCCATACTCTTCTACAACGATTTTCACCGCGTCTTTGAGTGAAATATCGGGATCGTTCCGAAGTCTGCGGAGTTGTTCGACAACCGATGGCTGAGATGTGTCCTGTTCCTCCTTTTTTCCTTCGATCAGGAGAGTACATTCTCCCTTGATTGAGGTACGGTCTGTTACAGTCTCAATGATTTGGAAGAGTCTCCCACGAATAATCTCCTCGTGGTATTTGGTAAGTTCTCGTGCAAAAACGCCCTTTCTATCCCCCATAATATCGATCAACTCTAACAGTGTCGCCAAAAGTCGGCGCGGCGACTCGTAAAAAATTAATGTATTAGTCTCTTCCTTTAATTCCTGTAAGGCTTGCGTCCTCTTATTTTTTTTCCTTGGGAGAAAGCCCACAAACAAGAATTTATCCGAAGGGAGCCCTGAGACGCTGAGCGCTGTAATGGCAGCACACACTCCTGGTATAGGCACTATAGGGATATCAGCCTCGATTGCCCTGCATATTAAAAAAAAACCGGGGTCTGATATTACCGGTGTGCCGGCATCAGTCACCAAGGCGATATTCGCCTTTGTTTGGAGCCTGGAAATCAATTCCGGGGTCCGGGTTTCCTTGTTGTGGTCGTGGTAAGAAACCAATGGAGTAGAAATCTTGTAATGGCGCAAAAGTTTCCGGGTATGCCGGGTATCTTCCGCCGCGATCAGGTCGGATTCATTAAGAATGCGAAGCGCTCTCAGGGTAATATCATCCAGATTGCCAATAGGAGTAGCAACGACAAAAAGGGTGCCTGGCATCTTTGTTGGGCTATGATCAGTAGGCAAGATTGAAGGCATTTTTGATAAGTTCGATTACAGGATCCGGGCAGATATGAACGGCAACTACGTCAAAGCGTGCCTTATGCCCCATCTGTTTTGTTTTTTTCAGATATTCCAGTGCAACCATAGATACCTTTCTCTTCTTTTTTTGTGTTATAGCTCCCTTGGGGCTACCAAACCGATTAGTATATCGTGTCTTTACCTCAATAAATGCAAGCGCGCCATCCTCACGGGCAATGATGTCTATTTCTCCGAGTTTTGATCTATAATTTTGCTCTATAATTTTATAACCATTTTTCTTCAAATATGAGACAGCCATATCCTCGCCACGTTTTCCAAGGGAGCGCCGTTGATCAGTCATAAAACCCGGCCTTTCATAAAAGACTGTCCGAAAATTCCGATCCCTGACGCAAAAGCGTTGAAGCTCAAAGCTTAAAGAAAAAAAGATTGATTAATTCGATTCATTAGTGTTTTTTCTCTGACCTCTATTTTCTAATCCCCCAACACCTCTTTCACTAAAAATTCAACCACATCAGCATCAGCCATATCAGGCTCTTTCGCCCCCTTTGCAACCTGCCCGAACAATTCCGACGCTGCAATACTTGTCCGAATAAAATCACCCATAATCGCCTTGAGTTGACCATCCAACTCATTAACCATAATAAGGTTGGAAAACCCCGCACTTTCTGTCTCGCCTTTGGGTTTTCCATATATCTTATATCCCTTTTTGACAAACCCTGATGTAACTTCCTTATACCCTGTCAGCTCAAACAGCAGCTCCAACATCTCTAACACGCCGTCGGCATCCCCTCGATGCAGGGCAGCTAATCCCTCGTCACGAATCCCAAAAATGTCTTCCGGCGTAAATTCCAAGTTCAATAGTGATAGCCCGCGCTGATAAAGGACATCAAGGGTGTCGGTGCCGCGAGCAAACAATATGTCCTTGTCGACAAGAATCTTCTTTATGTTCCGCAGCTTGACCATCTCATTGATCCACGGATCCTTGCGCATGGCAACATCTTCTACCGTGGTTCCATGGTACAACGGAAGTTCTCTGCCCAGCACGAGGATCTCCTGGGACCCATCCGGCCCTGTTGCCACATACAGCTCCAGGCTACGCTCCTTTCTCATTTCAAATTCGGTACGCGCAAGCAGCTCGCGGAGCCCGTCCTTTAATTTTTTGGTCCTTTCCCTATCAAACCCATCTGCCTGTGAACTCAATTCGGTTCTGAGCCTTTGAATCAACCGGTTCAAAAATATCTTGGTTTGCAAAGACTTCCTGAAATCTAAGATCCTTTTGTCGTGTGCTGCGGAAGTTTCCATGTAAATCTCTCCTTTAATTTTATTTTACCTGAAGCTCAACGTTTTTAAAAGAGCGTTTTTAACATTAAGATTAGACTAAGAAGAGGAAAAATTAAACCGGGTTTCTTTATAATACCAATTGTTGTATATTAGAAAAACTATATACACAATATGTTGTATATATTTTTTATTGCTAAACTAAAAAAATGTGTTATATTTATTTTGATCACAGATTGAGACCTTTGAAAAACGTTCAATTTTGTTTAAGGTCAAGGAAGGCGAAATTTTTAACCGGAGGAATACATTGAGTATTTTGAGGATTAAAAATTGAGCCTGACGTCCCGCCCATGGCGGGAGGCAAAAGAGGATGTTTTTCAAAGGTCTCAGATTGGGGGGCAAGTATTCAATGACATATCAATGTATAAAATGTAAGAAAACGTGGATCAAAGAAAAAGCGTCAGTATCTTACAGCCACGGCTTATGCAAAAATTGCGCACGGGATTTGCTTATCCCTACAATACGAAGAAAACAACTCAAGGAGGGCAACTTTGATTGTTTTGGGAAGGCAAGGTCTTATTGTGACCAATACATGTGCAAGTATAAGGTAGTATGTTTACATAACTCCTGACTAATACATTTCCCCTGTAGCTATTACTTCCAACACTCCAATACTTCCGAAAACCATTCAAAGGTCTCTCAAGGACGGGGTCTTTCAGGACTCAATAAAAAAAGCCGCACTCTCCTGCTATGCAGGAATGAGCACGGCTTTATAGGTTCATAAGAAACCAGAACAAAAAGTTAGGTTGCTGCCTCTTCCTTTACTGTAGTAGCCACCTTGTAAAGCACAGTCAATATTAAGGCGCCTGTTGCATACACCCCAAGCGAAATCATCAGCTCAAACCCTGTCGGGAAATACTCGGTTATATGTTCCAGAGGATTCGGTATAAAACCGCCCGCCACCAGACCAAGCCCCTTGTCTATCCAGGTAGCAATGATAAGCATCACAAGTGTCGGCACCAGGATTTTTACATTGTTACGCGTACTGGAAGGAATCAGTAAGGCAAGGGAGATTATTCCGAGCACGGCAGAGGTCCACATAAATGGAACCAGTACCCCGTCGCCGTGGAAAAGGTACTCGAAGCTGTGCATATGCCCTGGTATATTGCTGTAAAAGGCGGTAAAGAGTTCAAGGAATACGAAAAATACATTTAAGAACATTGCATACGCAATAATCTTTGTCAGCGCTTGAAGGGCCTCCTTGCCGGCGTCAAATTTAGTCAGTTTTTTCACAATAAGCATCAGCAAGACAAGGATCGCCGGGCCGGAACAAAACGCCGAGGCAAGGAAGCGGGCAGCCAGAATCGCTGTCAACCAATAATGCCTGCCTGGAAGACCGGCATACAAAAATGCCGTAACAGTATGAATACTGATAGCCCACGGGATGGACAGATATATAAAAGGCTTTATCCATAGCGGCGGGGCAATACCTTGGCGCTCTGCCCCAAGCGCGGTCCAGGCGACAATAATATTTATAAAGAGGTACCCGTTCAAAACAAGCATATCCCAGAACAGGATCGATCCGGGTGTCGGGTACAAGATTACGTTCATGGCACGCTGCGGCTGGCCGAGATCGACAATAATGAACAGCAAGCACATTGTCACGGCTGCAACCGCTACAAACTCTCCCAAAATCATCATCTTGCCAAACTTCTTATAGTGATGAAGGTAATAGGGTATGACCAGCATCACAGCCGAGGCCGCAACTCCAACAAGGTATGTGAATTGAGATATATAAAAGCCCCATGAAACGTCCCTGCTCATGCCGGTTATACTCAACCCTTGTTTTAACTGCCACAGGTACGTAACAAAGCCCGCCCCTATAATACCGAGCAGAAAGAATACCCATGTCCAATATCTTCTTTTTCCAGTTAGCGCCTTTTCAAGCATAGTCACCTCACACTATGTAATAAACCATTGGATTTGTGCCAAGCTCCGGCTTCCGTCGAATTGTATAATTCGAACTCAGTATCTTCCTTACCTCAGAGCTAGGGTCTTCAAGGTCACCAAAAATCAATGCCTTGTCCTTGCATGCTTCCACGCACGCGGGCATAAGTCCTTCGGCGAGCCTCTCCGCGCAGAAATTACACTTTTCCACGACCCCTTTCATTCTTGTGGGAAACTTCGCATTTTCGTCTTTCACAAAAGGCCGGGGATCCATCCAATTGAAGCTCCGTGCTCCAAACGGGCACGCGGCCATACAGAACCTACACCCTATGCAACGATGCATGTCCATTAAGACAATACCGTCTTCGCGCTTAAATGTGGCCTTTGTAGGACATACCCTTACACAGGCGGGATCATCACAGTGATTGCAAAGGACCATAAAAGGCCGGTTCTCCACGCTGTGGTCAAGGTATTCGTGTTCCTGGCCCGGGAAGACATGCCCGTACTTCTCAGCCCAGATCCATTTGACCTCATGCTTTGGATTCTTTATATCAGGAACATTGTGAATAGTGTGGCAGGCTGTTATGCAGTCTGTACAGTCGTTTTTACACTTACGGGTGTCAACGACCATGGCCCACCTTTTTCCCCTCAACGCCTCTGCATTCGGAGCATACTTTTGCGGTTCCTCGCTCGCAACCACATCGACAACCGGCTTAACCCCAAGCCCCAATACGGAGATTCCAGCTATCTTCAAGAATTTTCTTCGGCTGTTTTCCATCACTTTTTCTCCTTCGGTTCGAGATGGCAGTCCCAGCAGTACGGTTTCACCGCCACGTAATCGTGACACTTATCGCAAAACTCGCTCTTATTTGAATGGCAGTTCATACACTCTTTTTGAAGACTCATTTCATACTGCTTCCCATTGCTCGCTGTGTGAACTCTATTGCGTTCACGCACAACCGAATCTCTCCAATCGTTGAGCAGTTGCATATGGGAAGTCTTCATGAATAAGGTATCTTCTATGCATTTCTTCTCTGTCAGTTGTTTGATGACGGGCGTATCGGTTTTTGGTTCCGGTGGAGGGGTTGCCTTCCCCATATTATACCAGAACGGCAGCAAGAACAGCCAGAGAAAGATAACAATCCCGGGGATGATTACTTTTTTGTCGTACATTATTCCTCCTCACCCTCCATTCCTTTTAGGGGTTCTCCGCGAAAATCTGTTGTCCGGTCCTTATTCTCTCCATCAAGTACCAAAGCGTTGGCCACCAGCTCGTGAACGCCCGTAACCTGCACCCCTGGAGCCCAGTAGTCGCATAAGGTTACAAGGGTTGCCCTATCAATAGCACAAACACAGCCAAGGCGGTTCACGCCATGCTTCTCTTGCACATATCTTACGGCATTACCCCTGGGCAATCCTCCTCGCAGCCTCATTTCCATCATTTCTTCCGTACCCAGGCCGGCCCCGCCTCCGCAGCAGAAGGTCTGCTCCCTAATGGTATTGTCCGGCATCTCATAAAAATTATTACACACGTTCTTGATGACATACCGTGGCTCTTCCAGGAGCCCCATGGCTCTGGCGGGATTGCACGAATCATGGAACGTTACTTTCACGTGATCGTTCCTGCTCGGATCGAGTTTCAATTTATTATTTTTGATAAGGTCAGCCGTAAATTCGGTGATGTGGACCATCTTGGTGGACTTGGCGTTCT
>JAUVFC010000142.1 GCA_030594505.1 Desulfobacterales bacterium | reverse complement strand
GCGGAAATAGTCATCTTTGTTTCTCCTTAATATTTTAATCATTTTTCATCGCAACAGATTCAGAAACTCAGGAACCTGGGAATTTCAGTAGGCAGTATGCAGTATGCAGTGAGTTGTTGTTCCGCTGCCTACTGCTTACTCCTTACTGCTTACTATGACCAATTCCTCAATCCCTAAATTCTTAACGGTACTTCAGCCAGTTTCGTATAGACCGCTCCGTTTCGGCGCAAATCACTCCGAAACAGTATTGTTGAATCCGCTGTAAACGAATCCGACTGAAAATTGCCGCATTGTTCGATTGCCTCTAACAAAATTCGTTTGTCTAATTTTCCTTTTACACGACCCAGTGTCAGATGCGCCCGAAACGGCCGCCCTTCCTTTGGAAATCCGAGTTCTTCCAAACCTTCTTCAACATTAAACTGGAATTGCTTAAGTGGCTCCACATCACCCGACATCCCCACCCAGACAACCCGTGGACGGCTGATACCGGGGAATATTCCGATCCCTTGTCCTCTTAGATGAAAAGGCGCCGTGGTGTCTGCCGCGATCCTTAACACACCTGTGATCGGCGCCACATCCTCTTCTGATATATTCCCCAAAAACTTGAGCGTCAAATGAATATTTTCAGGCCGAACCCATCGTATGTTTAGTCTATATTTACAGAGGTCTTCCTGTATTTTTTTGATTGCCTCAATAACCTGTCCCGGAAGTTCAATCGCTATAAAAGATCGTATGTTATTTGTCATAACAAATTGGCTCACAGCTCATCGCTGACAGCTCACAGGAGGAAAAGGGAGTTCCTATTATTAGAGTAAATTAATATAGAATTATTATACGTTGTTTGCAAGAGGGAAATCGCAATCTCTCCAGATCAAAGCGAGTGGCTTGCATCAACCTTTTAAGATTATCGATTTTCGATTAAAAGCCTACCTTTTCAAATAAGGTGTTGGTATATGACATTTTTTTGTCAAACAGTCTACTTTAGTGTACAGCGTATTGTAATAAATGCGCCTGAATTGTTTTTTGAGAAAGTTTTTTATTTTATCATATGACCGTAGCATAGACAAATCTTCCGTTAATTTAAATAGTTAGTGCCTACCTTTTTGCTCTCCCGGGTTTCTGCTCGTAGGAATAGCGACTTGGCATAAATATTGCAAAATTTAGTAATTAGTAAACATTCCCAAGTGGCTATTTCTTTTGTTTTTTTGTACTCTTACATCACTGGAGGGAAAAATTATGGAGGTCAAAGAGATTGTTCATGAGAAAAGATCACTTTTGTTGCCATTATTTTTGACACTTATTGCGTCTTTTACTTTGATCACAACGGCAGCAGTGGGCTGTGACACCCAAACGGCAAGTTGCTACTCTGGAACAATGGGCATTGCCGGCTTCTGTATGTTCGGGTACTTGCTGAAGGAATATCTTTTAAGTAAGGAGCAGTGAGACCTTCACTACAACACTTTAGCCGCCACAGAGGCGAGTTCACTCCTTTCACTCCGGGTTAAGGTTATGTGACCAAACATTTTTTGTCCTTTCATTCGTTCTACAGCGTAGTTTAGACCGTTACTGTTCGCGTCAAGATATGGGCTGTCGATTTGATATGGATCTCCGGTTAACACCATTTTTGTCCCTTCGCCCGCACGACTGATAATCGTCTTTATTTCATGGGGGGTGAGATTCTGGGCCTCGTCAATAATGATATATTGTCTTGGTATCGATCTCCCCCTGATATAGGTAAGGGCCTCAAGTTCTACCAATTTTTCCCCCTGCAAGAGATAGTCGACCGTTCCTTTACCATCTTCCCCATGTGAATCAGCCAAGAAATGAAGATTGTCAAAAATCGGTTGCATCCAATTCTTCATTTTTTCTTCCTTGTCGCCGGGCAGGTAACCAATGTCCCTTCCAAACGGGATGATCGGCCTTGAGACCAGGAGCTTAGAGTAAATCCTTTCTTCCACCACCTTTGTGATGCCACAGGCAAGGGCAAGGAGCGTTTTTCCCGTGCCCGCGCTTCCAAGTAAGGTTACCAACCGAATATCATCACAGAGAAGGAGTTCAATGGCAAAGTGCTGTTCCATATTGCGTGCCTGAATTCCCCACGGCTGAGTCTTCCGATGAAAGAGTGGGACTATTTTTTCCATTGGAGCGAGATACTTGCCTAATGCTGAATGCTTGGGGTTGGACTCATCTTCCAAACGTACAAATTGATTATGGTGGAGTTCCCACTCAGAGCATGCTGGGAGTACTCTATTTTCATAAAAACGATCTATTTCCTTTGAAGAAAGTTGAATGCTGTACCAGCCGGAGTAAACTTCATCAAAATTTATCTTTTGTTTTTCAAAATCCATTACTTCTAAACCAAGGGCGTCGGCCTTGATTCTGGCATTGATATCTTTTGATACAAATATTACCCTGTTGCCACCGTTTTTCTTAAGGTAGTAAGCGGTCCGTATAATCCGATTGTCCACGATATCACTTGAAAGCTCCTTGAGTGTGTCCTGTACGTCTTGATAAATAAAGATTTTCAGGATTCCGCCATTTTCCAGGGGAACTCCTTCGCCCAGTTTCCCCTTGACCCTGAGTTTGTCTAAAGAACGGATTACCTGTCTCGCGTTTCTTCCCTTTTCATCAGCATGTCGCTTGAAACGATCCAGTTCCTCTATGACTTCGATAGGGAGTATCACCTCGTTATCCCCAAAGCTATTGATGCAATCCGAGGTATGTAAAAGAACATTGGTATCCAGGACGAACTGCTTTTTCATTATGGCCTTTCTCCTTATTTTTTGTGATGCCCTATGCCTTACTAATCGACGAGAATTATGCAAAACTAAACACTTTAAAAAGAAGAAACGGCCCATATATCAGGGAAATTTTGGGCTAATGGCAGGTTACTTCCGTCGTGCCGAGCGGATCGCTACCGGCCTCCGCATAGTGTTTTGTCCAAAATATGGATTTGGTCCCGCTTTAGCGGGGGAGTTTGATGCTATGAAAAATTAGGTAAAAGCTACTGGGGGGCGTTTATGGAGGATACCGGGGTGTCTTTCAGGACCAACAAGAGACCTTTGAAAAACGCGACATTTTTTCAAAGGTCTCCAAAACAAGCCGCCGCCTCCGGCGGGTAATGTGACTGCTTTACTTATCCAGGACATCCCTTATCTTTTGTGACAAGTTCTTAATACGAAACGGCTTCTGAATAAAGCCGTTACGACCACGTTCTAATATTTCCGCTGCGCGTTTATCCGCGCTGTATCCACTCGCAAGGAGGACCCTTATATCGGGGTTTATCTCCTTTAATTTGTCATAAATCTCGCTACCATCCATTTCCGGCATGATCATGTCGAGGATGACCAAATCAATCTTATCCTTATTGCTCTTATAGACTTCTATGGCTTCTCTCCCGCTTGTCGCCACAAAGATCTTATACTCCAGTACTCTTAGAATGTGATCCACAACCAGGCTAACCCTCTTATCGTCTTCAACAACAAGGATGGTCTCAGTTCCCCTCGACAGTTCATCCGGCTGTTTCTTTTCTATTGTTACTTCTTTTTCCGAGGTTGGCAGATACATGTAAAAGGTGGTTCCCTCCCCCTTTTTACTGTGAACAGTGATGATACCGCCATGATTTTTGATAATACCGTAAGCAGAAGCAAGACCCAAACCGATTCCGCACTTCATATCGCTGGTAGTAAAAAATGGCTCGAATATCCTTTGCCGGGTTGCCTCATCCATACCGATCCCGGTGTCGGTAACTGATAACTTAACATAATTGCCCGGCTGCACATTAAATGGTTTGACATAGTTTCTATGAAGAGTGACATTCTCAGTTTCGATAAAGATATCCCCACCTCCGGGCATGGCCTGCCAGGCATTGACGTAAAGGCTTGAGAGCACCTGTTCAATCTGCACCTGATCTACTTCTGCCGTCCAGATATCTTTCTGGTATTTCCTATGAATCTTTATATCTTGTCTGATTCCGACAAACATCTCTGAGGTCTTTTCGATGAGGTCACTTAGATCAATAGCTTTGACTTCGTATTTGCCCCCCCCGGCAAGACCTAACAATTGTTTGGTAATATCTGCTCCCCTTTCAACGATATCCTCTATTCCTTTGAGACGCGCGAAATACGGGTGGGCAGAATCAACATCTATGAGCATCAAGGATGTGTAGCCCTGGATACACATCAGCAGATTGTTAAACTTATGGGCAATGCCGCCGGACAATGTTCGGCACGCTTCCATCTTCAGAGCATGTCGGACTTGGCCTGCCAACGGCTTTTGTTCTTCCTCGGTCTTTTTGCGATCGATGGCTCTGTGCCCGACAGCGTAAAGGTATTTTTTACCTGATACACTTAGAGGTACTACATTGAGCAAAACGCGTTTGATCTTCCCTTGAACCAGACACTCTGTTTCAAGCGTACGGCGGCACATGGAGGGAGAATGTTCTCCCTGCTGTTCCCTTGAACAACCAGGGAGGCAAAAGTCCCAGATCTTTTTGCCGACCAACTCATTGCGGTCGCACTCAAAAAAGTCAAGAGCTGTCTTGTTCGCGGCAACGTAGCGGCCGGTTTCATCAACAATCATGACGGGTTTTAGTGAATTTTCAAAGAGGTTTTTATATCCGGGTTCATTTTCGAACAAAATTTGCTCCAACCTCTTGAGCTCAACTGATTCTTTGTCTGGTTCTTTACGCCTTTGCTCCATTTTTTTATGATCACGTTTATCAGGCATTAAAACAAAACTCCTTTCTATTTACCTAGAATACTCAGCCACCTTAATATACGCAATCATTATGCCAAAAAATGATTTTTAAAATCGAGGCGTAACTCCCTGTAATCCAAGATTGATTTTCGCGGCAGAAATAGGCCGCCGTTTTTACTGTTACAAAACGTTACAATATTGCGATTTGTCATCGCCATTTAGTGTAACGATTCTACACACCCAGAGCCGCGAAAAGACTCTTCTCGATGCAAAAGATAAAAACTCACCAACTTGACATCAGTAAAATTTGTGATAAATTTTATTTAAAGAGGTAGTTTCAAAATGTTCAATTTTGTCCAAGGTCAAGAAAGGCGAAGATTTTAACCGCAGGAATACTTTGGGTATTTCGAGGATTAAAATCTGAGCCTGACGCAGAGATTGGGCAAAAGGGGACG
>JAUVFC010000082.1 GCA_030594505.1 Desulfobacterales bacterium | reverse complement strand
GTGTCACTTTTCCCTCTCTGCTTTAGTAAATAACATTGGATATGCTTTTCAATGTCTTTCATTCAAACAATGCAGTTTGCTTTTCGTTTTGTTTGGTTATTATGTTTCCACCAAAAGTTGTGCTGTAACTGTTAGTTAGGAGGCTGTCCGAGAATTATGTCCAAAACAAAAAACCTTATCCTATAAACGTGCCCTGCATTTTCATATGTTCGATTTTTAAACATTTATTCATTACTACTATAACCCCGGCATCGGCCAACAAACGTGCAGCATCATTATTTTCAATCCCAAGCTGCATCCAAAACACCTTTGGCTTTACATTAACGGTCTCTTCAGCCACAGGGACTATCTTATCCGGAGCCCTGAATACATTAACAATATCTATAGGGCCGGGGACGTGCATTAAGTCAGGATAGACGGTTTCCCCAAGGATCTCCTTTGTTTTGGGACGAACAGGAATAATACGGTACCCTTGTCCCTGCATATAATGGGCCACCATGAATGAATCACGATGAGGTTTAGGGCTTAAACCTACGACCGCAATGTTTTTGCTAACTTTTAAGATGTCGCGAATGGTCTCGTCGTCGGTTACAATCATCACACACTCCTGTCACGAAATAATATTCAGCAAATCTCCTATCATCTTGTCTTCGGTAGAAATCACTTTAAGGTTAGCCTGAAAACCCCTTGTTATTAAGATTATATTCACAAATTCCTTTCCAATGTCAACGTTCGATTGTTCCAATGCATTTGGCACAATACTTCCCAGCCCGTTTGTTCCCGGTCGGCCGGCAATGCCGTCGCCTGACTCATTGGTCCTTGCGTACAAATTGTTCCCGATTTTCTCAAGCCCTTGCGGGTTATTGAATTTGGCAATCGCCACCTGAAAAAGATCCAGGACCCGGCCATTGGTGTAACTGCCGGTAATCACTCCATTCGTACTGACGGCAACCGCCTCAAGGTCGCCCGGCCCATATCCGTCGGCAGAAGAATAAAACGAGGCCAGCATAATATCCTGAATAGCGCCCTGCACCTCACCGGTATTCGGATCAATCTCCCATCCCTGTATCACATGACCTGCGGTAGTCACAAGTCCGCCATTCTTGTCAAGCTGAAATTGTCCATCTCTTGTGTAATAGATCCCACCTTTTGGTTCCTTGACCATAAAAAAACCGTTCCCACCTATAGCGATGTCGGTAGTAGATGAGGTAGATTCAAAAGAGCCCTGAGCGAAATCCTCGGAAATTGTCCCCAGCCTTGTACCTCGTCCTATCTGTGATGTCCCTGAAGAGGCAGGCACATCTTGAGAGGATACCTCCTGGGAGCTTGCACGACTCTTTTTGAATCCCTGTGTATTTACGTTGGCTATATTATTGGCGGAAGTGCTCAACTTTTTTTCAAAGGTTTTTAAGGCTGATATCGCCGACAGAATACCGTTGATCATTTTATTCACCCCTTTCCCTAATGTATTTATCGGATTTTTAACGAAAAAGTTTAGCTCAATCAATCTTGGACGGTCTTGTCTCGGGACAAAACCGTCCATTTCCGGATAGACACAAGTCAATTTTTTGTGGCGCCGACCCCTAAAAAAAATGCCGAATGAACCCCCGCATTATTTATACCTTGTCTGAACATAAAAGCAAAAGCCTAATGATTTAAAATCATTAGGCACATTTCAGCATGGGCCGGCAAGACAATTTCAAAACTAATCTTTCAACGCCTTCTGCCGATGTTAATTTTAAAGGTAATTAGTTAAGTAGTTAAGCGTTGGCAATCTGTTAACGGGATCAACAGGGAGGTGGCAAAGATGATTATCCTGCTCGAAATCTACAACCAATTTTTAAATCCGGCCGGATTTAAGATCTTTTATGTTCCACTGAAACTACAGCATCTCTTTATCTTCAAGACAAGCCTCATACTCCCTATTGCTCATCGCCACGGCAAACAGGTACTTGTAAAAAGAGAAGAATTTGAGGAGATGGGGAACAAGCTGAATGTTGTGGAGCGCGTTGTCAGCCAGGTAACAGGCGCCCCGCCGTATGAAGGACTATCAGAAGAAGAGATGTTTGATCTTGCCTTCGGGTTTATAAAAGACAGGAATATAGTGGAACTCATGCATGATGTGGAACAGACTCTGTGGTCTAGCTACGTTAGGCCTTCTTCTTTTTCTTCAAGGTAAGGATTGAGGCGATTTCCTCTGTAGTAAGCCGTACAAACTCTTCGAACTGTTCCGGCGCCAGCTGCTTACCAAGCTCCGGCGCCTCCTTCAATGCATCGGGACGGACAAAACGCGGGATGTTCTGAAGCTCCCTTTTGGGCCGAATTTCAAAGGCCTCAGGGAACATATCTTCAAAGTACATCTCCTGAAACCCTGAAAATTTCAGGGAATGGGCAGTTGAGTCGAGGATTACCTCTTCATCTCCTTCTACGAGTCCGGAGTTTATCGCCTCAACCAATCCGGCAAGTGTCTCACCACCCTGCGTGCAAACAATGTGCCCGTTCCTGTTAGCCCTAAGCTGCCAGTCCATGATCGACTGTTCGGTCACCTCTACAAAAAAGACCTTTTGTTCTTTACCTCTTTCGTTATATTTTTCAACCAAATCAATCACTCTCGGCATGGAAACAGGATTTCCGATCATGGCGGCCTGGGCCACACTCGGTCTTACCGTTATTGGTTTAAAAACGCGTTTTTCCGGCTCCGGCTCCAGATAATACCGGTAAACAGGATCGGCATGAACAGACTGTACTCCGATAATCTTTGGCAGTGTATTTATAATCCCTGTTTTAAAAAATTTCAAAAACCCACTTATAATCGCGGTAATATTCCCTGCATTTCCTATGGGCACCACAACGGTTTTATTGTCCATATTGTAATCGAACTGCTGGGCTATTTCATAAGAATAGGACTCCTGTCCCAATATCCGCCAGGCGTTCTTTGAATTCAAAAGCGCTACATTGTAATCTTCCGAAAGGGCTTCTACCACCTTCATGCAATCATCAAAAACACCGGGGAGTTCAAAGACCATAGCTCCACTTCCCAGGGGCTGGGCAAGTTGCTGTGGAGTAACCTTCTTGTGGGGTAAGAGGACGGCGGATTTTATTCGGGGTTGCAAATAAGACGCATAAAGGGCCGCGGAGGCAGAAGTATCTCCTGTAGATGCACAAACCGCCAGGATCTCTGAAACAGCCCCTGTTCTGATCAAATGATTGATGTAGCTGAGGGCGCTCGCCATACCCCGATCCTTAAAAGAAGCGCTCGGATTCTGCCCGTCGTTTTTAAAGTAAAACCTACGTCCAATCTTTTTTTGAAGCGTGGCATTTGCCTCAACAACCGGGGTATTGCCCTCGCCCAGATAGACAATGGAATCGAGCGGAAGTGTCGGGCCGACAACATCGTGGTATAGATAAATCCCCTTAAGCGCCGGGATGTTAAGCATTTTTCTATAATCAAAGACCTTGCGCCATGCATCCCCGGAAAGTTTTCCCAGTCTTTCGAAAGTCTTATCTTCCAAAAGGAGAACGCTGCCACAGCCAGGGCAAGTGTACAAAAGCCGCTCAACATCAAATTCTTCGTGGCATTTTAGACATCGATAGACTATGTCCCCCTCAATCTTCGGCAAAAGATAGGGTTGAATCTCTTTGGGAAAATCTTCGAGTTTCATAAATTGAGCATGGCCTCCTGCAATTTTAAATCGACAATCTTCAATTCCTCAATTCCTCAACCCTTTCCGCCCCTCCCATATACGACCTCAGGGCCTCGGGGATGATAACAGTTCCGTCCGGCTGCTGGTAATTTTCGAGAATCGCGACAAGTGTGCGTCCCACGGCAAGCCCGGAGCCGTTCAACGTATGTACCAGTTCAGTTCCTTTTTTACCCTTTCTCCGGAAACGAATATTACCTCTTCTTGCCTGAAAATTTTCGAAATTGCTGCAGGAAGAGATCTCACGGTATACCCCCTGTCCCGGCAGCCACGTCTCTATGTCGTACGTCTTTGCAGCGGAAAAACCAAGGTCACCCGTGCAAAGCGTAATCACCTGATAGTGAATCTCTAAGCGCTGCAGAATTGTTTCAGCGTCCTGAAGGAGTTTTTCCAGTTCGTCATAAGAGGTCTCGGGAGTAGTAAACTTAACCAACTCCACTTTGTTAAACTGGTGTTGTCGAATCAAACCTCGAGTATCCTTGCCGTAAGAGCCGGCCTCTGAACGAAAACATGGGGTATACGCGGTATAATATAAGGGAAGGTCTTCCTCATTTAGAATCTCCCCTTGGTGTATATTGGTTACAGGGACCTCTGCTGTAGGTATAAGAAAATAGTCCCACCCCTCCAGCTTAAAGAGCTCTTCCTCAAATTTGGGAAGTTGTCCGGTGGCCGTCATAGATGTACGGTTGACCATGAACGGGGGGAGAACTTCACGATAACCATGCCCGGTCTGGATGTCCAGCATAAAATTAATCAGCGCTCGTTCCAGTTGAGCGCCTTGCCCAAAATAAAGAGCAAACCTTGCGCCGGACATCCTGGCTGCTCTTTTAAAGTCAAGTATCCCTAAGCCTTCACCGATTGTCCAGTGGTCGAGCGGTTTAAAATCAAAGGAAGGAGGCGCCCCCACTTTTTTTACCACAGGGTTGTCAGAATCGTCCCGGCCTTCGGGGACGGAAGAATGAGGGATGTTTGGAAGCGACATAAGGATCTTATGAATTGCTTCCTCCTTTTCAGAAAGTCGCTTGTCCAGTTCCTTTATCTTTTGAGAAACCAGCCGCATCTTTTCTATTTCTTCAGCCGCGTCTTTTTTTGCTTTTTTCATGCGGGCAATAGCATCTGAAGCTACATTACGCTCATGCTTTAATCTCTCCACCTCCGAGAGAATTGACCGCCGCCCTGAATCAAGATTCAAGAAAAGCTCTAATTCATCAGCATAGGCATCTTCTCTCTTTTTCAGGTCCTTTTTAACGAGTTCTATATTCTGGCGAACAAATTTCATGTCCAGCATAACAGACCCTCTCTGCTCCAATGTCGTTGATTTTCGGACGAAACGAAAATCAATGCCATCGCACAGGTTCTTATTTGAAAATTTGATATTCGAATTTATTAACCTAAGTACGGGGTATCATGAACCAATATTTTAGTCAACAATTATTGTCACTTGACTTTCATGACAAATTTTGGTATTAAGCCTTTTTATTTTTTTAAAAACGGTCGGATGGGTTCAATGGAAGATATTAGGATACGAAAAGCAGAGATCCGTGGTCAGATGCTGGAATGCCGCAACACGCTTTCTGAAAAAGAACGGGATGAAAAAAGCGCTGTCATTTTAGAAAGACTTTTTTCTTTTGCCAATTTTTTGGAAGCGGAAGTGGCCCTCTTTTATGTCGCAACCAGGAGTGAGGTGGCTACGGAAGCGATGATCCGAAAAAGTCTTGCTTATAAAAAAATAGTGGCTGTACCCTTGACAGACACTAAACATCGCAGGCTCGTTCTATTTAAAATTGAAGACTTTGACCAAGACCTCTTGCCTGGATACAAGGGTATACTTGAGCCGAACAGATCCAGGGCCAAACAGATTCCTGTAGACCAGATCGATCTGGCCATTATCCCCGGGGTTGGTTTTGATACCCGTGGAGGAAGAATCGGCCAGGGAGGAGGATACTACGATCGTTTCATACCCACCCTTAATATCACCACGAGAAAGGTCGCTTTGGCCTTTGAATGTCAGATAGTCCAACAGGTACCAATGGAGTCTACGGATAAGTACGTGGATATCATTATTACCGAAGACAGGGTCATTTATAAGATTTGATGGCTTTTTACAAAGCCATCAATATTCCCCTTGATTTTTTTCTTGCAAACTCTTTTGGCGGCCTAACTTATAAATAATATCATACAATATTGTAATTTCACGGCCAGCAATAATACAATGTTGTAGTTTTTCCTTCTGTTTGGGTGTTGAACGATCCCGCAAAAATGTCCGCAGGATCTATGTTTTGGCTATCCTTGTTGCAAAAGCTTTAATTTGGTATATAATTTGCTTTTTAAGAGGCAAGAAAATTCATAAGTTTTTAACATAATTTGCCTGGGGGTAAAGATGAACATTCAAACCGAAGAAGACGTACTGAAAATTGTACAGGAAAAAAACGTGAGTTTTATCCAGTTCTGGTTTACCGATGTCCTCGGAATGCTGAAAAGTTTTGCCGTGACTCCATCAGAATTAGAACTGGGGCTGAGCGAAGGAATGGGATTTGACGGCTCCTCCATCGAGGGCTTTGCCAGGATACAAGAAAGCGACATGATCGCAAAACCTGATATAAAGACCTTTGCGTTCGTGCCGTGGCGGCAGAGTGAGGATGCCCCAGTTGCAAGAATGTTCTGCGATATCATGAATCCGGATGGCACACCCTATGATGGAGACCCCAGGTATGTGCTGAAAAGAATGCTAAACAAAATTGCAGAAAAAGAGCATACATTCTATGTCGGCCCTGAACTTGAATACTTCTATTTCAAAGACAACAAGGGAACGGAATGTCTTGATGAAGGGGGATATTTTGACGCGCGTCCACTCGATATGGGGAGCGACCTCAGAAGAAGCACCATATTTGCTTTACAAAATATGGGAATCCAGGTGGAATACAGTCACCACGAGGTTGCGCCAAGCCAGCATGAAATAGATCTGCGATATGATGAAGCGCTCAAAATGGCCGACAAAACAATGACCTACAGAGTAGTAGTCAAAGAAATAGCAAGACAACAAGGGGGTTACGCCACATTCATGCCAAAGCCGATCTTTGGTCAAAACGGAAGCGGCATGCACGTCCATCAGTCCTTATTCAAAGGGAAATCAAATCTTTTCTATGACGCGAACGGCCAGTATCACCTCTCCGACATGGCAAAAGGCTATATTGCGGGAGTCATGAAGCATGCCAGAGAGATTGTCGCGGTAACCAATCAGTGGGTAAACTCATACAAACGGTTGGTGCCTGGATATGAAGCGCCGGTATATATCTCCTGGGCCAACAGGAACCGGTCAGCCATGATACGGGTCCCGATGTACAAGCCCGGCAAGGAAACCGCCACAAGGATTGAGCTCAGGTCACCCGATCCAGCCTGCAACCCCTACCTTGCTTTTGCGGTCATGCTCGCGGCAGGCCTGAAAGGTATTGAAGAGGGCTACGCGCTCAGCGATCCGATTGAGGAAGACATCTTTGAAATGACAGCAGCAGAAAAGGAGTCACGAAATATCGGCACCTTGCCCGGTAATCTCTATGAGGCGATTTCTGAAGTAGAAAACTCCGAACTCGTGCGAGAAGCCCTTGGGGATCATATTTTCAACAAGTTTGTCGAAAACAAAAAGATAGAATGGGACAAATACAGAATTCATGTAAGTCAGTATGAGCTTGAGAAATATCTTCCGATTATGTAAGTTTAAGAGCTTTCCGATAACTTCTCCAAGAAACCTTCTCTGTTGCGGGAACAGTTGCCGGCGAAGATGGACGGATACGAGTAATGCCGTTAAAGAAAGTTCCTGCGTGATTTGTCCTCTATAACCCCAGCTCGTGCTCAAAGGCCTTGATATTATTCATGAAAAAGGACTTGAT
>JAUVFC010000234.1 GCA_030594505.1 Desulfobacterales bacterium | reverse complement strand
CTTGCATCAGCCGCGATCGGGGCTCTCCTTGAAAGCCGGGGGCTTTCCGTGACCTTTCAAAAACTTGACCCATATATCAATGTCGACCCCGGCACAATGAATCCTTTTCAGCACGGTGAAGTTTTTGTGACGGATGACGGAGCGGAGACCGACCTTGATTTAGGGCACTATGAGAGATTTGCCAATGTAAGGCTGGGCAAAGACAACAACTTTACGTCCGGCAAGATCTACCATTCGGTTATCATGAAAGAACGTCGAGGGGATTACCTGGGGGGAACGATTCAGGTAATTCCACATATCACCGATGAGATCAAAAAAAACATTTTCCTGATGACGAACAGCGTAGACGTGGCAATCATCGAGATCGGCGGAACAATAGGTGATATAGAGAGCCTTCCGTTTCAGGAGGCGATTCGTCAGTTCCAATGGGATGTGGGAAAAGAGAACGTTATATACATCCATCTTACCTGGGTACCATATATTAAGGCTGCCGGCGAGGTTAAAACAAAGCCGACCCAACATAGTGTTAAGGAACTTCGGAGTATAGGGATCCAGCCGGATATTCTTCTTTGCAGAACAGAGAAGTCCTTAAGCAATGATATCAAAAAGAAGATCGCGTTATTTTGTAACGTGGATGTGGACAGGGTCATTACCGCGAAGGATGTTGACAGCATTTACGAAGTTCCTCTCTTTCTGCATCGTGAGCATCTGGATGACAAGATCGTGGAACTCCTTCATATGTGGACGCGTGCTCCCCGTCTTGATGCCTGGGAAAAGCTCGTGGAGAAGATTAAAAACCCAAAGTCTTCGGTGCGCATAGCCATTGTCGGCAAGTATATAGACCTGAAAGAATCTTATAAAAGCTTAAATGAGGCATTAATTCACGGAGGCATTGCGAACAGCTGCGAGGTATTGCTTGATTTTGTCGATTCAGAGACGTTAGAGAGTTCAGACTGCGATGACACTCTACAGAATGCGGATGGGATTTTGATCCCGGGAGGCTTTGGCGCACGGGGAATTGAAGGCAAGATCAAAGCGATTCATTTCGCCAGGGAAGAAAAGGCGCCGTTTTTTGGTATATGTCTTGGAATGCAGATGGCGGTTGTTGAATTTGCCAGAAACGTTGTTGGAATGAAGGGCGCCAACAGTAGTGAATTTGATAAAGATGCCGAGTCCCCGGTTATCTACTTAATGAAGGAATGGTATGATTATCAAAAGAAGACCATTCAAAAACGAGACGCGTCTTCCGACAAGGGAGGCAGCATGCGTTTGGGCGCTTATCCATGTGTGCTCCGGGAAGATTCTTTTGCTTATAAGGCTTACAACAAAAAGGAACTTTTAGAAAGACATCGCCATCGCTATGAATTTAACAATCGCTTTAAGTCGGCATTGGAGGAAAACGGCCTGATTGTCAGTGGAACGTCTCCTGATGGCGAGCTGGTTGAGATCATTGAGATTGCTGATCATCCCTGGTTCGTAGGGTGCCAATTCCATCCCGAATTTAAATCCCGTCCTATGGATCCCCACCCCCTTTTTCGTGATTTTATTAAAGCGGCCTTAAAGTATAAAAGTAATAAAGAGAAAAAAGATGAGTAAAATGGTCCGCGCAGCACAGGTGGCTACCGTAGGAGATGATATAACAATAGGTAAAGGCCATCCTCTGGTGCTAATCGCGGGTCCCTGTGTAATAGAGTCTTTTGAAACAACGTATAATATAGCGCGATTTTTAAAAGAGTTAACCGCTGAACTGGATATCCCCTTTATTTTTAAGACCTCATACGACAAGGCAAACAGGACTTCTGTTACTTCTTATCGCGGCCCCGGTTTTGAGAAAGGGTTGGCTGTCATATCTGATATAAAAGAAAAACTCGGTATCCGGGTGCTTTCTGATGTCCATCGCTTTCGCGAGATCCCTTTGGCCGCCCAGGTGCTTGACGTATTACAGATTCCGGCCTTTTTATGCCGCCAGACCGATTTCGTAATGGAGGTGGCCAAAACCGGCAAACCGGTAAATGTAAAAAAGGGGCAATTTTTGGCCCCATGGGATATTCAGCACGTCATCGACAAGATAACCTCTTCCGGTAACACGCAGGTAATCGTGACGGAACGAGGAGTTTCGTTTGGCTACAATAACCTGGTCGTTGATTTTAGAAGCCTTGCAATTATGAGATCACTGGGTGTCCCTGTAATATTTGACGCTACTCATAGTATTCAACTTCCGGGTGGGGCGGGAACATGTTCGGGAGGTCAACGCGAGTTTGCTCCGCCGTTGGCCCGCGGAGCGGTTGCAGTGGGAGTTGACGGTGTATTTTTGGAGGTGCACAGCGACCCTGATCGTGCCCTTTGTGATGGGCCGAACTCGGTTCGTTTGGATGACCTAAAAGAACTGTTGGTTCAACTCAAAGCGATTCATCGGTGCCTGAAACAGGATTGATGATTGATGATTGAAGATTGTCGATTGAAGATTGACTATTGAACTGTCTTTCACAAATCATCAATCTTCAATCTTCAATCTTCAATGGATTCAACGGATTACTGCCTATGAAAGAAGCGCTGAAGAAAATTAAGCTCCTCCT
>JAUVFC010000107.1 GCA_030594505.1 Desulfobacterales bacterium | reverse complement strand
TATTTTTGTAACCCTTACCGTCACACAATCAGAACCCGGGGTTAAAGGCGATACGGCAACCGGCGTTACAAAGCCGGCTACCCTTGAGACAGGGTATACAGTTTCTGTGCCGTTGTTTGTAAATGAAGGTGATAAGATTAAAGTAGATACGCGGACGGGGGAATATGTGGAAAGAGCGTCATAGTATCGCCCGGAAACGGCATATTTTGCTCCAATACTGCGTTCTCCGCAGGTTGCTATCCAGCTCCTTAGGTTCAAAGTTCAGGGGTTCACCGTTCAGGGTTACCTTTCTTTCGTTAACCTTCACTAACCCCGAACCGTGAACCTCTGAACCGTGAACCTCTGAACCGTGAACCCTGAACCTGACGAACCCGAGTAGTTACTCGGATGGACACGTTAACCGAGTTCTTCCGCAGCTTCAATGGCAAAATAGGTTAAAATCATATCTGCTCCGGCCCGTTTTATAGAGATTAACATTTCCATCATGGCGCGTTTGCCGTCAAGCCATCCCATTTTCTCGGCAGCTTTGATCATGGAGTATTCACCGCTTACATTGTAAGCGGCAATCGGCAAATCGATTTCCTCACGTACCTGCGCAATGATATCCAGATATGGAAGGGCTGGTTTGACCATGATAATGTCAGCGCCTTCTTCAACATCCATGGTCACTTCCCGTATGGCTTCCTGGCTGTTGGCCGGATCCATCTGATAGGTACGGCGATCTCCAAACTTGGGTGATGATTCGGCTGCCTGGCGAAAAGGACCGTAAAAAGCCGAACAGTACTTGGCGGCATACGACATGATCGGTACCCCGCTGAATCCGTTTTCGTCCAAAGTTTCCCGTATTTCAGCTACCCGTCCGTCCATCATATCCGAAGGCGCCACCATATCTGCGCCGGCCTGGGCATGAGAAAGGGCTGTTTTCGCCAGTATCTCAAGACTGGTGTCATTATCTATGGCGCCGTCCCGCACTATACCGCAGTGTCCGTGGTCTGTGTATTGACAAAGACAGACATCAGTGATTACAGCCACATCCGGCGCCTTATTTTTTAACTCTTTCACGGTTCTTTGTACGATCCCGTTTTTTGCGTGTGCCTGGGCGCCCAGAGGATCTTTTTTATCCGGGATTCCAAAAAGCATGATGGCGGGTATTCCAAGATCCTTTGCGCGTGTTGCTTCCTTGATAATATTATTAACGGACATTTGATAGTGCCCGGGCATGGAAGAGATCGGATTTTTGACATTTTTACCGCTGATTGCAAAAAGAGGCAGAATCAGATCATCCACGGAAAGTTTGGTTTCCCGGATCATCCGCCTGAATTGTTCGTTCTGTCTCAATCGCCTTGGTCTGTAGTCTGGGAAGAGCATTTATTCCTATCCTTTCAAGTTTGATGGTTTCGTAGAAAGTCTTTGATGAGCTTATTTTGGTCATCTTTTTGTAAAGCTTCTTAACGAAGCGGAGCGTAAAAATCGTAAACTGTTTGAGGGCGTTAGCCCGAGTTTTTACGATTTAGCGAAGCAAGTTTAGAAGCTTCAAAAAGTGACCTATTGGGCGAATTGAAGACTTTCTACGAAACCATCAAGTTTGTTCTTTAAAACCTTTCTCTATGTCATCTATATACTTCTCTTTAATCATATTATTCAAGTATTGCTCCGGTTTTTTCAATCCCTCCTTTGTTAGGACAAAATTTTGCTCTCTGGTCTTTTCCTGTATGAGCCGGAGTCCGTATTCAAAATCTTCCTTCAGTACCTTATAAAAATCCCCGAATGTCTTTTTAGATTCTATAACCATGGAGGCGATAAAGTCGCGTGCTTCATCATCGAACGTAATTTGAAAGCCGTTCGATTTCATAAAATAGTCTTCTAACTGTTTGATTTGTGCATACATGAACTTGATCTTTTTAAGGACGGCCGGTACGTCTATGGCGTGGGATGTATAATATAAAGCAATAAGTTCTAATTGAGATTCACTCAAAGTAAGACCATACCTTTGGACAAAGTCCTTCTTGTTTTTGGTGATATAGGTTTTTACAGTCTCTTTTTCTTCTTCTTTGATTCTCTCAAGTACTTTATCCCATTTAGGATCAAGTGGTGAGGCAAGGAGCGCTTTTAAACTCTTTTCAGGGTTCTTTATCACACTTTCCGTCACGGAAAATTTCTTGATCTCTGTGGAAGGCAACTTCTTTTCAAAACTTAAAATAGCCTTTTCAATAGCACTGACAAGTCCGCGTGCCCCTGTCTGTTCGGCAAATCCCTTTTTAGCCAGCAGACGGAGTGCCTTGTTGTCGAACTTGATTTCAATCCCGTATGCCTTAAAGTCCCTTTTTTTGTTTAATATTTTAGAGTTATTCGGATTTTTCAAAATAGTGTACAGATCATCTCCGGAGAGTTTGTTTAAGCCGGTAATGACCGGAATACGGCCAATAAACTCTGACTCAAATCCGAATTCGATCAGGTCCTCGGATTTAGTATATCGCAGGAAGTCGACGTTGTTTTTTTTGTTCGTAAGGGTGGACCCGAACCCGATTCCTCGATCCACCATTCGTTTCCTTATAATTTCCGCAAGAGCATTAAATGCGCCGCTCATAATAAAAAGGATATTCTTTGTGTTGACCGTGCGTTTTTCCCGTTTTCCGGTCTTGCGGTATTGTTCTATTTCTTGCAGCATGGAAATCGGATCATGAGGTGTTTTAAGATCGACCTCGGTCTCCTCCATCGGTTTTAACAGGGCACGTTGTACACCGGCACGTGAAACATCAGGGCCCGCCAGATTAGGGCTTGCAGCGATTTTGTCGATTTCATCGATATACACGATACCGCATTCAGCCAACTCAATATCGTCGTTGGCTTCTCGGACAAGATCCCGGATGATGTCTTCAACATCGCCACCTACGTAGCCGGTTTCACTAAATTTTGTAGCGTCGCACTTAATGAAGGGGACACCGATCTTATTGGCGATCAGCTTAATAATATAGGTCTTTCCTACACCGGTTGGGCCGATGAGGAGGACATTGTTTTTGATGCCTCCCACAATGTTTTCTTCGTCCTCCTCAAGATGGGTTTGGGCATATCTGATGCGGTTAAAATGTGTACAAATCTTTGTGGAAAGGACAGCCTTGGCGTCTGACTGTCGGACGATATATTGATCGAGAAAAGCTTCCAATTCTTCCGGTTTAATGGTGAAATTAATCCTGGCTCGACTTTTTGGTTTGTCTTTATCCTCACGTTCTTCCTCAAATATCTCTTTTTGAGGAATGACCACAGGTGAGATGATTTTGATTCGATCGCCGTATTTTTTGGTCAAATAGGCGCTTAATTCTTTTTCCAACTCCTTGTGGGTCGGAAGATTTTCGTTTCCGTCACTCATTCAACCACTCCTTTTCCTGACCTTAAAGGCTTTGACAGGTAACTATAATCATCTTTTGCGAGAATTTCAACCCTATTCCCCTACACTTTTATTTAGAATTTTCCGAAAAGATGATCAAGATGCGCTCATCAAGCATTTTTCCCCGAAATTCTCAACTTTATACTTGCAATTTTTGCAGTATGAGGCGATAAAAAAAAGACGTATTTCAACAAGCTCTCAAGGATGATGGTTTCGTGAAAAGTCTCCAATTCGCCTGTTTGGTCACCTTTTGAAGTTTCTAAACTCACTTCGCTAAATCGTAAAAACTCGGACTAACGTCCTCAAACAGTTTACGATTTTGACGCTTCGCTTCGTTAAGAAGCTTCAAAAAAGATGACCAAAATAGGCTCATCAGAGACTTTTTACGAAACCATCAAGGATTACACTATGGAACGACAAAACATATTATGCGTAGATGACGAACCTGGAATATTGGGTGTATTATCTGAAATGTTGATAGAGTTCGGCTGCGATTGCGAAGTTGCGCATGATGGGTTGGAAGCTCTTGAAAAGTTTAAGAAAGGTTCTTTTACTATCGTAATTACCGATCTTGAAATGCCAAAGATGAATGGAATGGACCTTATCCGCGAGATTGCAAAGGAATATCCGGATGTCGATACCATTGCCATAACAGGCTATAATGCCAAATATCAATACACCGACCTGATTGAAATAGGCGCTTCTGATTTTATTACAAAACCTTTTCACGCAAATGAATTGCAGGCAAAATTAAACCGGCTTATACGTGAACGTGTCTTGAAGACAGAGTTGACCCGACTTTCCATGAAGGACGGGCTGACCAACTTGAACAACAGAAGGAGCTTTGATATACGGTTGCGCGAGGAGGTTGGGCGGGCAGTCCGCCAGCGATACAACCTTTTTTTAATGTTGTTTGATATAGATAAGTTTAAGAACTATAATGATCAATATGGCCACCAGGAAGGGGACGCGGTGCTAATTGCGATGACAGAGGTGATCGCTGAGTCGACCAGAAAGGATGTGGATGTGGGATATCGATACGGAGGGGATGAATTTGCCCTGATTATTCCCCAGGCAAACCGAAAACAGTGCAAAGGGATTGCAAACAGGCTTTGTGGAAATTACGAACGCAGAAATTTTGCGCCGACCTCATTGAGTGTCGGGATCGCCAAGCTGGAAGATATTGGTGAGAACGTGAAGGACAATGTTTCCAACCTGATACGACAGACCGATGAAGCTCTTTATAATTGCAAGCGAAATGGAGGGAACGGAATCGTGTTTTATGGTGAGGACGATCACTCATGATTGGAGGCTTTTGCAAAAATGTCACGTTTTGCAAAGGTCTCGTTGCCCAAGCACCTTTTTTCCTTCAATGCGAATAAGCTTTACCGGGGTTAGTCTGTTTGTCCTGCCTGTTTTACCTTTCAAGACCACGGGAATATAGTTGCCGGTCATGCCTTTTAACCTGCCGGTCATTCGATCCGGTGTTTCTTCTACAAGAACGGACACCTCTTGCCCGAGGAAACGATTGTAAAATGCCTTCCGTTTTTCCTCATCCAACCTTTTCAAAGCCATACGCCTCTTCTTAATTGTTTCAGGCGGGATCTGATTGCCAAACTCGCAAGCCGGGGTCCCGGAGCGTCTTGAAAACGGGAATATATGCAAATAGGAAACAGGGAGTTCACGAATAAATGACACCGTGTTTTTAAAACATCCGTCACTTTCTCCGGGAAACCCCGCTAATATGTCCACGCCAATGCCAATGTCAGGGATTCGCAAGGCGAGTTTTTCGATTAGATCTTTATAGGATCGTGATGAATACCTTCGGTTCATCCGTTTCAGAATTTCGTCGTCTCCGCTCTGAAGCGGAATGTGGAGATGGTGACAGATTTTTCCTGAATTCGCTATAAGATCGATCAACTCGTCCGATATTTCCGTTGGCTCTATGGAACTCAAGCGTATTCTTAAATTTACAGGGGACGACTCGGTTCTCTTTAGGACTTGCAAAAGATCTGTGGCGGGGGTGAGATCAAGCCCGTACTTTCCCAGGTGGATCCCTGTCAGGACTACTTCCCGGTAACCTTTGCCGGACATCTCCTTTATTCGTTCCAGAAGGATTTCCGGGGGGAGGCTTCTGCTCCTTCCGCGCGCATATGGAACAATGCAATAAGAGCAGAAGGCATCGCAACCATCCTGAATCTTGAGAAACGGACGGGTCCTTCCCGCAAAGTTTGTGAGAGGCATATCCTGAAAGGGGAAAGAGGACTTTAAGTCTTGTACGTCAACTTTAGGGGACTCGCAATGTTTTAATTCCCTTACTATCTTTGCGATTTGAGGTTTCTTATAATGCCCTATGATATAGTCTACACCGGCAATTGCGGCAATCTCTTCAGGAGCTGCCTGGGCATAGCAGCCGGTCACTATAATGACGGCATTCGGATGGGACTTAATCGCCTGCCGAATTGTTTGACGGGACTGCATGGATGCCTTTTGGGTAACCGTGCAGGAATTGATTATGCAAAGGTCGGCAGGGGAGTTCCCGGGGACAGATTGCCATCCCGCTTGATTCATCTGTTCCATTATAGAGGCTGATTCATACTGATTCACCTTACAGCCGAGGGTTGTGATATTATACCATTTGTCATTTGTCATTTGTTATTTGTCATTGGGTTAGAGGTTAGAGAATAGAGGACGTAATTATTAGGAATCGGAGAAACGAAGAAACGGGGAACCGGTGATTTTATTTTCTATTCACCTTCACCGATTCGCCGATTCACCAGTTCGCCGGTTCATCGGCATTTTTTCTGATTTCTGTCTTCTGTCTTCTGACC
>JAUVFC010000093.1 GCA_030594505.1 Desulfobacterales bacterium | reverse complement strand
ATATTATGAACACAATCACTATCGACACTATCGGCCAGTATGAAGGGGAAACCGTTACCCTCAGCGGATGGTTGGTTCACAAACGTTCAAGCGGCAAGGTACGGTTCCTGGTAATGCGGGACGGCACAGGGATCGCACAGGTGACTTTGGTAAAGTCGGAGATGGATGAGAAACATTTTGAGCGCTATGATTCCCTCACACTGGAATCTTCAATAATGGTTACGGGGGTTGTTAAAAAGGACGACAGGGCTCCCGGCGGCTATGAAATTTTGGCTTCACAATTGAATATATTACAGATAGCTGAAGAATATCCTATTGCGCCAAAAGAGCATGGAGTCGGTTTTTTGTTGGACCATAGACACTTATGGCTTCGTTCTTCAAAACAACATGCTGTTTTGCGAATTCGACATACCGTGATCCAGGCTGCGCGTCGTTTTTTTGATGACAGGGGTTTTATCCTCCTGGATGCCCCTATCATGACGCCGGTGGCCTGTGAGGGGACAACCACATTGTTTAAAACCGACTATTTTGAAGAACAAACGGCGTATCTTTCACAGAGTGGCCAGTTATACATGGAGGCCGGAGCAATGGCTTTCAGAAAGGTATATTGCTGTGGTCCTACTTTTCGGGCGGAAAAATCAAAAACTCGTCGGCATCTTACCGAGTTTTGGATGATAGAGCCGGAGGTCGCCTTTGCCGATCTCCCTGATATTATGGAGCTGACAGAATCCTTAATTGTGACTATTGTCAAAGAGGTCCTTTCATCCAACAGGGAAGAGCTACGGACTCTGGGAAGAGACGTGAGTAAGCTTGAAGTGATAGAATCCCCTTTTGAATCTCTATCTTACGACCGGGCTGTCCGAGTATTGCGTAATGAAGGGGTGCCGTTTGAGTGGGGAAAAGATTTTGGCGGCAGCGACGAGACGTTAATTTCCGGCCGGTTTGAAAAACCGGTCTTTATACACCGGTACCCGGCTTCATCAAAGCCTTTTTATATGAAGAATGACCCGGAAAAATCAGGTGTGGTTTTGTGTATGGATCTTCTTGCTCCCGAAGGATACGGAGAGATTGTCGGGGGCTCGGCAAGGGAAGAGGATCCGGAGATATTGTGCCAAAAGCTCAACGATGCGGGACTTTCCCCTGAGACATTTTCCTGGTATCTTGATTTAAGAAAATATGGTAGTGTCCCACATGCTGGTTTTGGAATGGGGATCGAGCGAACGGTTGCGTGGATTTGCGGGATCCCGCATGTGCGTGAAACAATACCATTCCCGCGGTTATTACAGAGGCTGTATCCATAATGGGAGATGATAATATGCACAAAGATTTATCTTTCGGGCGCTATCTTAAGGCATGCAGGGAAGACCTTGGTATGTCCGTGGAACAGATAGCAGATATAACAAAGATACAGAAACAGATTCTTTTGGCAATCGAACGGGAAGAGATGGACGATTTGCCGGAAGATATTTTTGTAAAGGGATTCTTAAGAACCTATGCATCGGCATTGGGCGTGAATGGGCCGGACGTGGTGAGACGTTATATTGAATATAAAGAGAATATCTTTCCGAAAAAGATAAGGAACGCCGGATCAGTCCGCAATATTTCGTATAATAGAAACCTTATAATTCTTCTAATCGCTTTTGTCTTCATGGTTCTTTTTGTTATTTTTTGGGAAAGATGAGTTTGTATGCATTCAGAACACATCAAAATATTGCTGTCTATGATTCAGCGGCTTATTCGACGCGGGGCTACCCATAACCTGCAAAAGATCGTAAACAAGTCTCACGCAGCGGATGTGGCTGCGGTGTTCGGTTTCCTTCCTCCAAAAGACCAGATTTCCCTCTTTCATTTGATCGATAATATAGAAAAAAAGGCAGAAGTCCTTAGTGAATTGAGGGAAACGGAGTTCCTTGCCATTGCCGAGGATATGCCGGCTGACGATTTCGTTAATATCTTCGGAGAGATGGCTTCTGATGACGTGGCCGACCTCCTGCAACTTCTACCGGATGAAAAGTCAAAAGAGATCCTGGAGTTGATGAAGAAGGAAGATTCTGCCGAGGTTGAAGGGCTTCTCCGTTTTGAAGACGACACAGCCGGCGGTACCATGGTTCCGGACTTCATCGCTCTCAAAGAGGAGACTACGGTAGAGGATGCGATTGCCGCGCTCCAGAAGAAGGGCGAAGACGTGGAGATGGCCTTTTACTTGTATGTGGTAGACGATTACGAGCATCTGGTTGGAGTGATCTCCTTGCGACAATTAGTGGTGGCGCGTCCTGCGACCAAACTTCAAGATATTATGACTACCAATGTAGTAAGCGTCCATTCCAATATGGACCAGGAAGAAGTGGCCAAGGTAGTGGCCCGATATAATATCTTAGCCGTTCCGGTAGTTGATGACAATAACGTTCTTTTGGGTATTGTGACCGTGGATGACGTTATTGACATTATAAGGGAGGAGGCAACAGAAGACATCCTGAGGATGGCAGGGGCCGGCGACGAGTTGATAGAAACGCAATCTGTCTTGCGAAGCACCCGTACGAGGCTTCCCTGGTTATTCGCAAGTTGGGTGGGGGGTATTGTTGCGTTTTATATTATAGATCATTTTGAAGGAGCTTTAAGTAAGCTGGTATACTTAGCCGCATTCATACCGATTATTATGGGGATGGGGGGTTCCGTAGGCACCCAGTCCGCGACAATCGTTGTCAGGGGGCTGGCCATGGGTCGTTTTAATGTTAAACAGATGCTGCCGGTAATACTTAAAGAACTCAGCATTGGCGGGCTCCTCGGTTTTTTCTACGGGCTCTTATTGGGAATTGTCGCACACTATCGTTACGATCTATGGCAACTTGGTATCGTGGTCGGTTTTTCGGTTTTGTGCTCTATGACCGCGGCCGCTACTGTGGGCTCTTGTGTTCCGCTCATTTTTGCCAGGATCAAGGTTGATCCCGCAGTGGCTACCAGTTCTTTTGTTACAACCTCCATAGACATTCTCAGCGTCCTTATTTACTTCCGCATAGCGACCCTGTTGCTTCACCTTTGACAAAAATGGCGGATTTTTCCACACAGGCGATTGTTCTGCGCACCGTCGATTATAGTGATAGTGATAAAATTGTTACACTTTTCACTTCCGGATATGGAAAGATTGCCGCCATTGCCAAGGGAGCCAAAAAGAGTTTCAAGCGTTTTGGCGGAACCCTGGAGCTTTTTTCTCTTGTGGATGTGGTATGGAGTCGGGGACAAAGGAAAGGGCTCCCTGTTTTAAAAGAAGCAACGGTTATAAAACCGTTTGACCGTATCAGGACAGACATATTCAAGACCGCATATGCGAGTTACTGGTCTGAATTGATCTATAAATGGATGGAAGAAGGACAGCGGCATTATTCGAGTTTTGAATTGTTGACCCATGTTCTTTGCTCCCTGGATAAGGACGAAATCGACGACGATGTCATTTCCATACTTTTTCAGGCGAAATTTCTCGCGCTCTGCGGTTTTTCCCCTAATCTCGAAAGATGTAGTGTTTGTCAGAAACCGCTCGATGCTTTTTCCGGGAGGTTGATAGAATTTAGTTTTAAAAAAGGAGGGGTTATTTGTTTAGAATGTCTCGGCAAGAAGGGAGGTATGAGCTTTCTTAGAGGGACTGTAAAACAATTATTATGGGTGTTCAATGCTCCTTTGAACAAAGCGTTTCGGGTTAGATTTTCCAAGAAATCCAAAGAAGAGGCAATTCGATTCATTGAGGCGTTTGTTACGTATTGTTTCGACAAAGAGTTTAAGAGTTTGAAGTTTTTAAGGGATATTAGGGGTGCGACATGAAAAAGGGGGAACTGAAGAAACTTCTTGAGTCCGAGGTGATTGAGACGTCTGCTCCCTGCAGGATCGATTGCGGCGGCACGCTTGATATAAAAACATTTTACTATACTCTGCGCTATGTGTCTCCCTGTACCTTTAATATCGCTTTAAATTTAAAAACGCACGCAAGGCTTCTTCCGTACAGTTCAGGAATGGTGAAGATATCTTCCAGGGGGTTTCAGAGCGAGGAGTATCCGATTGAAGAAGTCCCCTATACCTCACCCTTAGGGTTGATGTTTGCTATAGCGTCCTATTTTCAAGCCGATGGGATTCATATCCGGATCGAGTCCGAATCTCCGCCGAAAAGTGCGCTGGGGGGGTCTTCAACCGCCGCTGTAGCCTTGATAGGCGCCTTTTCCAAAGCCTGTACAAGGTTAGGGGGAGAGCCTATATCTAGAGAAAACACTGTTCTTTTGGCTTACAATATTGAAGACAGTATTTTATCTGTTCCCTGTGGCATACAGGATCAATTAGCTGCCGCCTTTGGGGGGGTGAACGCCTGGCACTGGCCTTCAGTCCCTGATGATCCTCCTTTCAAGAAGGTGGAGGTTATCGGCCAGGACGATTATCCGGAGCTGAAGGATCGCCTTTTGTTAGCCTATTGCGGTATCCCCCATGAGTCAAAAGATATAAACGGAAAATGGGTCCGGCAGTTTATGGCAGGTAAAAACAGATCAGACTGGAGAGAGATTGCAAGAGGCACAAATGATTTTATCAGTGCATTAAAAATGAGAAACTGGACCGGCGCTGTTGAGGCGGTAAACAAAGAGGTTGCTATAAGAATGAAAATGACTCCCGAGGTATTCACCGATGTGGGAGAAAGACTCAGAAAAGAGGCAATACAAAAGAATTGTGCCGCACGGTTTACCGGCTCAGGCGGAGGGGGCTGTATATGGGCTCTGGGAGAAAAGGATGATATTTCGGGATTACGGTCCTCATGGGAAGACGTCCTTTCCGGAGTGGACGGGGGTAAGTTACTGGAGGTAGGGATAGAGAGGAATGGGTTAGATTAAGGAATTGAGGGATTGGAAGCTGAAAGCTGAAAGCAAGAGGTTTTGTAACTACTCAGGTTCAGAGGTTCACGGTTCACGGTTCAAGGTTCGGGGTTAGTGAAGGTTAACGAAAGAGAGGTAACCGTGAACCGTGAACCCCACAACCTTAGCAGTTACGAGATTGTTGGTTTTATTTTTACTTTGAGCTTTTAGCTTTCAACTTTGAGATCAATAAAAGGAACACACTATGCATTTTCAGAAACTGATTCAGACTTTGGGAGAGTATTGGGCCAAGGAGGGATGTATCCTTCAGCAGCCTTACGACATTGAGGTGGGAGCCGGAACTTTTCATCCGGATACTTTATTAAGGGTCCTCGGCCCGGAACCGTGGAAGGCGGCTTATGTGGAACCATCACGGCGTCCGACTGATGGTCGCTATGGTGAGAATCCGAACCGGCTGCAACATTATTATCAGTTTCAGGTTATCCTGAAACCGTCTCCCTTGAATGTTCAGGACAAATATCTCAACAGCCTCAAGAGACTCGGGGTCGATCCATTGGCACACGATATCAGATTTGTTGAGGATGATTGGGAGTCGCCCACCCTGGGGGCCTGGGGGCTTGGTTGGGAGGTCTGGCTGGATGGAATGGAGATCACCCAGTTCACCTATTTTCAGCAGGCAGGGAGCATAGATCTCGATCCTATATCCGTGGAAATTACCTATGGTATGGAACGGATTGCCATGTATCTCCAGGGAGTAGACTCTGTTTTTCACCTGAAATGGAATGATGACGTTACCTACGGGGACCTTCACCATCAAGAGGAGGTAGAACAATCGATTTATAATTTTGAGAAGGCGGATGTGGATATGCTGGTCAAACTGTTCGATATGTATGAGGCCGAGGCAAAACAGATATTGTCTGACTCGTTGGTCCTGCCTGCATATGAATATACCCTGAAATGTTCCCACACGTTTAATCTTTTAGATGCAAGGGGGGCGATAAGCGTTACGGAACGCACCCGGTATATCGCTCGCGTGCGGAATCTTTCCCGCGCATGCGCGAAACAATATCTGGCGCAAAGGGAAGAGATGGGATTCCCGCTTAATAAGAATTGAATACAGAGGACAGAGGATAATTGACGATTGAAGAGTGATGATTGAAGGTTGAGCAGCCTTCCACCAATTTTCAATCGACAATCTTCAATTCCTCAAGGCATCCACAAATACATGAATCGCACATTCGGGAGGACAGACAATCCTTTGCCGTTTATGGAGAGTAGATTAAAAGACGGCTGAGATGCCGTGGTTGAGCTGTAGATAGTCCCCTTGTAACTTCCGGGACGATAATAGACTACAACGGAGGCATCCTTTACTCCAAGCTCATTTTTCATAATATTAATGGCATCGTCTAAGTAACCGATCTTATCGATCAATTTCGCCTTTAACGCCTGGTCCGCTGTAAATATCCGGCCGTCAGCGAGCCTTGCTGTTTTCTTTCGTGTCAATGAGGGTCTCCCCTCAGCAATCACGTTGATAAAACGTTTGTGGAGTTTATCGATAATGGTCTGGAGAATCTTGTGTTCTTCAGGGGTGATGGGACGGAATGGTGACATTAAGTCCTTTTTATCTCCTGACTTAATAGTTTCTTCTTCAACACCGATCTTGGACAGTAGGTCCTGTAAGTTGAACTTTAGAGCAATCACCCCGATACTCCCTGTTATTGTGGTCGGATGGGCAATGATAGTGTCTGCCGCAACAGCCACATAGTATCCCCCGGACGCGGCCGTGTCCATGAGGGCCGCGATAACCTTTGCGCCGGTCCTTTTCTTGAATTCTCGGAGTTCGTGGTAAATAATATCGCTTGCCGTTACAGTCCCTCCCGGAGAATTGATTCTGACTATAATCCCTTCAACCGCCTTGTCTGATTCAGCCTTTTTCAGTTCTTCCTTCAGCCTGTCCACCATGGAGATTTCTTCCCGCAAACCCATACCCCTTGAGCGCCGTTCTTCTGAGATAGTGCCTGATATATCGAGCAAAAGGATCTTGGCAGGGCCTGTCCCTTCAACCGTTCTCTCTTCCAGGGGTTGCACGGGCAGTGCAAAAGGAGGAATGGAGATACAGGTGCAACCGAGTAAAAATACCAGTGAGAGACAACTTGTAAAGCGTATTATGTTTAACATAATATCTCCTTTCATAAACAGAGAGCACTTCGTTTAAGGGGCGGTCCTTCGGACCTTTCGGCGTGTATGT
>JAUVFC010000089.1 GCA_030594505.1 Desulfobacterales bacterium | reverse complement strand
CCACCCGATGGTCGTCGGCTATGAGAATCTTTGTCTTTGGCATGATAACCTCCGGCAACCAGCTTGCAGAGGACTGTCATCTACTACTGATATGGTTGCTTCGGTATTCAATGATTAAATGGCTGAAATGGAAAAATTTGAGAGTTGATAACTACTTATAGATAGACATAGATAGACGCTAAATAAGATTTTAAAATAAAATAACAAAGTTAAGAAGGTTTGTCTATCAGTAGAATCCTGATTTTGTCTTGGGGATATTCCTGAAAGAAGAGTAGGTAATTAGATTAGAATGACTAAAAATAGCTGGAAAAATCGGCAGGAATGTGAGAAAAGTATTTTTCAAAAGATGACTTCGTAAAAAGTCTTCACAAAAACTTCCAAACTTTTTCAGAGGCCGCCATGAATAAACATAAATCTTTTCCGGAAAGGATATCCGAAGGTGTTCTCCTTGGCGACGGCGCTATAGGAACCCGGTTCTATGAAATGGGAGTAGATGTCACCACCTGCTATGACTATTTGAATATTATAGAACCGGAAATGGTGAAGAATATCCACCGCAGCTACCTTGAGGCGGGAAGCGAACTGTTGGAGACAAATACCTTCGGGGCGAACCGGTACAAGCTTGAGAAGTACGGACTGGAACACAAAATTGAGGATATCAACAGCAGGGGAGCAAGACTCGCCCTTGAAGTTGCGGGAGATAATGCCTGGGTAACGGGTTCCGTAGGCCCTCTCGGCATCGACATCGCAATGTCCGATCATGAAGAATTGACGGCAGGTGATATTGAAGCGATCTTTCGGGAACAGATAGAGATTCTGGCTGAATCCGGCGTTGATGTCATTATCCTTGAAACGTTTGCTGATCTTGATGAAATGCTTACCGCGATACGGGCTGCGCAATCGGTCTCTTCCATTCCCATTATTTCACAAATGGTCTATCCGTTTCAGGGAAGAACAATGTACGGCAAAACCGCCTGTGAATGCGCCTCTGCCTGTCTGAATGCCGGCGCTGACATTGTCGGTTCCAATTGCGGCCGCGGTATCACCGGAATGATCGAAACCGTAAAGCAACTCACCCGGATAAAAGACGCCCCCATTTCCGTATACGCAAATGCCGGAATGCCGGAACTCCAGGAAAGTCGCGCCATGTTCATGATAGATGAGGATTACTTCTCCAAAAAGGTTATGGAGATGGTCGATATGGGGGCGACCCTTGTAGGAGGATGCTGCGGCACCAACCAGTCACACATAGCCGCTCTTGCGAAAAAAATTTCCGCAAGAAAGGGAAAAAAGAGTTTAAGAACTTTCGTTGCGGAAGTCCCCTCACAATTGCAGCCACAGGAGATCCGGTTAAAAAAGGGGGGATTCCTGGACAACCTCATTCCCGGACAGCTTCCCGTGATTGTTGAAATCGACCCCCCCCATCATTTAGATATCTCCCATATCATGGAAGGGGCGAAAAGAATCGCGGAAGCGGGCGCAAACGGAATCTCTCTTGCTGAAAACCCTCTGGCCATACTCAGAATGGACAATATCCCTCTTGCCCATCTCATCAAGAGAGACACAGGGATACAAACTATCGTACATATGACCTGTCGCGACAGAAACATCCTGGGCATACAGTCAGCGCTCATGGGATCCCACGCACTCGGAATCGAAGGAATGCTGGCTATAACCGGAGATCCGGCAAACTTTACCGACCAGCCCGGAGCAAAAGGGGTGTTCTCGATAAATTCATTCCGCCTCATTGAAATCATGACAAAGCTGAATAACGGGATAAACATGTCCGGCAAGTCAATAAAAACGGAGACCAATTTTTCCATAGCAGGGGCCCTTAACTTTGTTGCAAAGCACCCGGAAGTCCAGTTGAAAAGGCTAAAGAAAAAGATCGAGTGCGGCGCTCAATTTATGATGACCCAACCCCTGTTCGTTAAAGAAGATATTGAACTCCTCGTGGAGAAGACAAGGGATTGTCATGTTCCGATCTTTGTGGGAATCTATCCCCTGCTGTCACACAAGAATGCGGAGTTTCTCCATCATGAGGTCCCCGGTATCAATATACCGAAATATATCAGGGACCGGATAGGACGGCATGAGGACAAAAATGATCAGAGAAAGGCAGGTGTGGATATCGCCAAAGAACTGGTCACGGACATCAAAGATATCGTAGACGGAATTTATATCATAAGTCCGTTGAACAACTGGAAGATATCATTAAGCCTATTGAATCACATTAGGAGAGGGTAAACCGTGTTACGAGTTGCGGGTTACGAGTTGCGGGTTGCGGGTTGCGGGTTACGAGATTGTAGGGGCACGATGCATCGTGCCCCTACAATGTTCACATTCTGTTCTCTGACCCCTTAAACCATGAATTTAAAACCATATGCCGCTTGACGATAAAAAAACCATCATCGCATGGAGCATGTATGATTGGGCCAATTCGGCCTTTGCCACCACGATCATGGCCGGATTTTTCCCGGTTTTCTTTAAGCAATTCTGGAGTGTCGGCGTTGATACCACGGTAAGTACGGCCAGATTGGGGCTGGCAAATTCTATCGCGGGCATCACTGTGGCTTTGTCGGCGCCCATACTGGGGGCTATTGCTGACAAAGGCACGGCAAAAAAGAAATTCCTCTTTTTCTTTGCTTACATGGGCGTGGTGATGACTTCGTCCTTATACATGGTTTCACAAGGTAATTGGCCCATGGCCGTCATGCTGTATGTCTTTGCAGCCATAGGATTCTCAGGGGGGAACATCTTCTATGACGCGTTGATCACCGGTGTCGCGTCTAAGAATAAGATCGATTTCGTTTCCGCGTTGGGTTTCTCGTTTGGATATTTAGGCGGTGGTCTTCTTTTTGCGGTGAATGTGTGGATGACTCTCAGACCTGATACATTTGGATTTGCGGATTCCGGAGAAGCCGTGAGATTCTCATTCCTCTCAGTGGGTGTTTGGTGGGCGCTTTTTTCGGTTCCGCTCTTCCTGTTTGTAAAGGAGCCTGTGATTGGAAAGCCGGAACCTGGTGTGAATATGATAAGAGCCGGTTTTATTCAATTGAAAGAGACTTTTCATGAGATCCGCCAATTGAAAACCATCTTTCTGTTTCTCGCGGCTTACTGGCTCTATATGGACGGCGTGGATACAATCGTGCGTATGGCGGTAGATTACGGTATTTCCATTGGTTTTGAATCCAATGACTTGATCGTTGCGCTGCTCATCACTCAATTCGTTGGTTTCCCGTCCGCCATAGGATTCGGTTATCTTGGAGAAAAGATTGGCGCCAAACGCTCCATCTTTATTGCCATCGCGGTCTATCTTTTTGTTTCCATCTGGGCCGCTTTCATAGAAACCAAAAATGAATTCTATATTCTGGCTATTATCATTGGTCTGGTCCAGGGTGGTATTCGGGCATTAAGTCGCTCATATTACGCGAAAATAATCCCTGTTGACAAGTCAGCAGAGTACTTTGGCTTTTATAATATGTTAGGCAGATTCGCTACCGTTCTCGGTCCCATAGTCATGGGCGCAGTTGGTTTGTTTGTAAGATCTATGGGCTATAGCAGTGATATCGCGTCACGAGTAAGTATTACATCTCTTTCGCTCTTCTTTATAGCCGGTGGAACTTTATTCTATTTTGTGGATGACGAAAGGTGAACCCGGAACGGTGAACCCGGAACCTGAGCAGTTACAGAAGGAGTATAGACTCATGGATACCCTTTTCAGATTTATGATCAAGTTCGCGCTTTGGCTTCGTTATCGTATCAAGATTACCGGCCTGGACAAGATAAAAGCCGGGGGACACAAGGGTGTCCTGTTCCTTCCGAATCATCCCGCGCTGATCGATCCCGTGATTATGCTTTCCGTCCTGCACAAGAATTTTACACCACATTCTATTGCCAGTGAATTCCGCATAGACCTGCCGCTCATCGGTTTGTTCAGCAGGAGGTTTGGCGCCCGGCCGATTCCGGATATGGCAAGAGAAGGCGCTACAGCGGCAAAAGCAATCAAAAAAGTCCTTTCAGAAACTATTGAAGGGCTGCGCAATGGTGAAAATTTGCTGCTTTACCCTGCCGGCCATCTCACACGCGGTTACCTGGAAGTACTCGGGGCCACCAGCGCTGTTGACGTAATCCTGAAGAATATCCCTGACGTACGCGTGGTATTGGTCCGTCAGAAGGGTTTGTGGGGCAGCAGTTTCAGCTGGGCTTCCGGCAGGTCCCCGGACTTTATGACGAATCTGAAACACCATCTGAAGTATCTATTTCTCGACGGCGTTTTTTTTATGCCCCGCCGGCCGGTAGAAATCGAATTCGTCGAGCCGGACAACTTCCCTCGCACGGCAGACCGGATCACAATGAACCGCTTTATGGAAGATTTTTACAATGCCGATGCCCGGCGCAACACCTACGTCCCCTATCTGTTTTGGGAAAAAGAAGGAATCAGGGTGCTCCCTGAACCCGAATATGTAAAATTCAAAGGCGACACAAGCTCCGTGCCCAAAACCACGCGGAGACTCGTTCTAAGGTATTTTGAACAGGTTACCGGAAGGACGGACCTGAACGAAAGCCACCGTCTCGCATACGACCTCGGGCTGGACAGCCTTGCCATCGTCGAAGTTATCCTGTGGCTGGAAAAAGAATTCGGTTTCCCCCGGGTTGATACCGATTCGCTGAAAACAGTCGGAGATGTCATGCTGACTGCCGTGGGTAAAGGCGTGTCATCTGATTTGGTTCAATTAAAACCGGTCGGTCCGAAGTGGTTTATTGAATCCTCTGCAAACAAGCCGTTGACCGTACCCGAAGGGGGAACCATAGCCGAGGTCTTCCTGAACCAGGCAAAGCGCAATCCGGGCAAGGTCATCATCGCGGATCAGTTGAGCGGCGAAAAAACTTATCGTGATATCATTACCGCGATTATGGCGCTCAAACCCATTATCGACAGGCTCCGGGGCAACCATATAGGGATCATGCTCCCTGCCTCGGCAGGCGCTAATATCGTCTATCTGGCCACATTATTCGCCGGGAAAACGCCGGTCATTGTTAACTGGACGGCAGGGTCCCGCAACATGGCCCATTCGCTGGGCCTGATCGGAGTCAGGCACGTATTGACCGCCAAGGCGCTGGTCGGCAAACTGGAAACGCAAGGGATCAATCTGGACGAAATAAGCGACCGGTTTGTTTTTATGGAGGATATTCGTAAAAAGATCTCTTTTGCATCCAAACTGGGGGCGTATTTATGGAGTCATCTCAGCTGGTCGTCGTTGGAACAAGTAAAGGTAACCGGCACTGCCGTCATCCTCTTTACCAGCGGGTCTGAAACTCTGCCAAAGGCCGTGCCCCTTTCGCACAGGAATATCATGGCCAATATACGGGACATCCCATCAATGGTAACTATTCGGGAAAACGATGTAATGATCGGCATGCTCCCGCCGTTCCACTCGTTCGGAATTACTGTAACAATGGCGCTGCCGCTCTGTCTGGGCCTGCGCACGGTATATCATCCCAACCCGACCGAGGCGCCGACAATCGCGCGGCTGATCGAGGAATACAAGGTCACACTACTGGTCGGCACCCCGACCTTTCTCAACGGCATAACACTGGCATCGACCAAAGAGCAACTCAATACGCTGCGAGTAGCCATCAGCGGAGCTGAAAAATGCCCGGTTTCGGTGTACAAATCCCTCAATGAACGCTGCCCGCATATAAAACTCCTCGAAGGATACGGAGTGACTGAATGCTCACCCATTGTGTCCGCCAATACGGAAGACTCTCCAAAACCGTATACTATCGGCAAGGTAATGCCGTCACTCGAACATGTCATTCTTGATGTCGACACAGGGGAAAGGGTCGGCAAAGACAGGGCAGGAATACTTCTGGTGCGCGGTCCCAGCGTATTCAGCGGGTATCTGAATTACGAGGGCGAATCACCGTTTGTCGAATACCACGGCAAACAGTGGTACCGCACCGGTGACCTGGTAACTGAAGACAACAACGGGGTACTGACTTTTTGCGGCCGCCTGAAACGCTTTGTTAAGCTGGGCGGCGAGATGATCTCGCTTCCGGCTATCGAGGAGGTCCTCTCGCCCCACTTTACCACCGATAGAGATGAGGGGCCGGTCATCGCTGTTGAATCAACACCGAGCGAGGAGCATCCGGAACTGGCGCTGTTCACGGTCAAAGACACAGACCGTGCAACGGTTAACAACTGCATCCGCGATGCCGGGCTAAGCGCATTACACAACATCCGGCAGGTGATTAAGGTAAGCGAAATCCCGGTCCTGGGGACAGGCAAAATAGATTATCGTGCGCTGAAAAGGCGGTTAAAATGAGGCTGGCTGACCGGTTAAAAAACGTTCACCTCTCTAACTGAATGCGGTTCCATTAAAATTCCGCAGATAATTCATTGACATCTCTTTTTGAATCTTTTATATATTGATTTTAATTGACATTTCTCACGGAGAACTACCTATGAACAAAGCAGATCTCATCGAAACCCTATGCAAAGAAACCGAGCTCACAAAAAACAATGCGCAACGGATCGTCGATATATTCTTTGATGAAATAACACAGGCTCTTGCAAACGGCGACAGGGTCGAGATCAGGGGTCTTTGTAGCTTCTATGTAAAGAAGTATAAAGGGTATTCCGGACGCAATCCGAAGACAGGAGAACTGCTTGAGGTGAAGTCGAAGAAGTTGCCTTTTTTTAAGTGTGGGCAGGAATTGAAGAAGAGAGTTGATCATCAAGAAAGATAAGAGTTACTATGTGCTCAACTTATAATCCTAAGAGCGTCCATGATTCCTTTAATGCCCCCATTTTATCATTCCATTCCGGGAGTAATCAGCAATAATATTGGCAAGATAGCGGTCGATGACATCCTCGGAACCGATCTTGATAACGTATTCTGAAAATTTATCCGGGCTATCATTACCTCCGTTCCTTTGTTGTCGAAGCCCGTTCCAATTCACGCAACATAACCAGATTCTCATCGAACGGCTGCCCGGCCCACTGGCGCACCTGATTGTGCATCCCCGCAGCGCCAAGTTCCATGCCGTGCATGATCTTGTCCACTTTGTCGACAGGCTTGTAGGGAGTAATCTGTGCGAAAAATCAGGCATTGACATAAAATCGGAAACAGGGATAATGGGGGTTGAGGGGGATCTGAGGCAAAATTCTCACACAGACGAAAACGGGGTTACAAGACATCGCTTGTAACCCCTTGATTTTAACTGGCGCGCCCAGCAGGATTCGAACCTGCGACCTACGGATTCGTAGTCCGGCACTCTATCCACTGAGCTATGGGCGCAT
>JAUVFC010000116.1 GCA_030594505.1 Desulfobacterales bacterium | reverse complement strand
ATCGACCTGAATGGCACAATGCTGTCAGAAAGAATATTATATTACAAGGAACACCGGGAAGAACTAAAGGCTATGGGGAAAAAAGCCGGGAGGCTTGGGAAACCGGATGCCGCAAAAGAGATTGTAGAGGAGATATTGGATTTAGGGATTGAAGATTGACTATTGAGCAGTGTTCCACAAATTTTCAATCAACAATCTTCAATCAACAATCTTCAATCGATTAGACCATGTATCAAAAAAAATACCACATACATTTTGTCGGAATCGGCGGCATCGGGATGAGCGGAATTGCCGAGCTTCTTATAAACCTTGAGTATAAAGTCTCCGGTTCCGACCTGAAGCCTTCTGATATCACACGGCGCCTGACTTCTCTTGGCGCGACTGTTTACGAAGGACATCTCCCCGAGCAGATAAAAGGGGCCGATGTTGTAGTAACATCATCGGCAGTAAAAAAGGATAACCCGGAAGTGCTTGCGGCTAAGGCCGCTGCCATCCCTGTCATCCCAAGGGCAGAGATGCTGGCGGAGTTGATGCAATTGAAATACGGTATTGCCGTGGCAGGGGCTCACGGCAAGACTACCACCACGTCGATTATCGCTGAGATCCTCAACAAGGGAGGCCTTGATCCAACGGTAGTGATCGGCGGCAAATTGAACAGCCTCGGCACTAATGCAATATTAGGCCGGGGAGACTTTATTGTTGCCGAGGCAGATGAAAGCGATGGCTCGTTTCTTCATCTTTCCCCCACTATTACAGTAGTAACCAATATAGACGCGGAACACCTGGACTATTACAACGATCTGGATCATATCAAGACCGTATTCTTGGATTTTATTAACAAGACCCCGTTTTACGGACTGGCGATACTCTGCCTTGACAATGAGCCTGTTCAAAGCCTGATCCCAAAAGTGGAGAAAAGATACACCACGTATGGCCTCACCACACAGGCGGACTACCAGGCCAAAAAAATCAGACCGGAAGGTTTGAAAAGCAAATTCCAGGTTACCCGGCACAAAGAACTCCTCGGCGACGTCACGTTGAATTTGCCGGGACTTCATAATATTTACAATGCCCTTTCGAGTATAGCAGTGGGAATGGAGTTGGACATTCCATTTGATGAGATCAAGACAGCTCTTGAACAAATGGAAGGAGTGCAGCGTCGATTCCAGATAAAAGGGTCGGTCAAGGAGATTACCGTGGTAGATGACTACGGTCATCATCCCACAGAAATCAAGGTGACTCTTGATACAGCCAGACAGTGCTGGCCGGATCGGCGTATTATAGTGATCTTCCAGCCCCACCGGTATACGCGGACGGCCGCCTTATTTGAAGATTTCACACGCGCATTTTATCGGGCGGATTCTTTAATAGTTCTCCCCATCTATCCGGCAGGAGAGCCCCCTATCCCCGGAGTGAACAGCAACGTATTATGTGAGGGGATCAAAGAACACGGCCACAAGGATGTAGCCTTTAAGGCCGAAACCAAAGAGGTCCTTGACTATTTGTCCGGCAAACTCCGGGAAGGGGATGTGGTGTTGACGCTGGGCGCAGGCCCGGTATGGAAAATCGGCGAGGATATTTTAAGGTCTCTGGAATGACTTCAAAAGAGAACCGAATGTTTTTGGCTGAACGATATAATAGGCGCATACTGTTTGATGAACCAATGGCCCGTCACACTACGTTGCGGGTTGGCGGACCGGCGGACGCTTTAATTTATCCGAAAGGAATGAACGAACTCACTGATCTTGTAAGCTGGGCTCGAAAAAGGAGTATCCCCGTTATGGTATTCGGAGGGGGGAGTAACCTTCTGGTCAAGGACGGAGGGATCGAGGGGATAGTGGTAAAACTGACAAAAGGGGTTAAGGCCGTTCGCATCGCCAAAAGAGTCGGTGATGCCACGGTGCTCATGGCAGAGGCCGGCGTCCTCATGTCCAGACTAATCACCTTTGCCGCTGACCACAGCCTGTCCGGATTGAACTTTGCAGCCGGCATCCCCGGCACAGTAGGAGGCGCTGTTCGAATGAATGCAGGGACCGCAACGGGATGCATGGGAGATGTCATTGATGCCCTTACGGTCCTCCTTGCCACAGGGGATGTGCTGAATATAAGACGGGACAAGCTTAATTTTTCTTACAGGAGACTCGATATGGATCCAAAATCTATTGTCTTGAAAACTTACTTGAAACTTGGCCTGGGAAATGGTGATGCGATTCGAAAGGCAGCAGTGTCTATGCGTGAAAAACGCCGTGCATCTCAGCCGCTTTCATTGCCTAACGCCGGCTCGTTTTTTAAGAATCCCGCAACCGGCCCGTCTGCCGGTGAACTGATTGAAGAGGCCGGCCTGAAAGGCTGCAGGGTAAATGATGCACAAGTATCTGAAAAGCATGCAAACTTTATAATCAATCGAAACAAGGCAACTGCCGAGGATATACTCGGATTGGTCAAGATCGTTCAAAAATCAGTATTCAAAAACTCGGGAATATTTCTGGAGCCGGAGGTGGTAATCGTTGGCGAGAAAACACGTACGCAAAAACGTTTATAAGAACAGCCGAATTCAAAAAAGGGCTCTAATCCGGGCACGGTCTCTTGTCGCATTAAAGGCGCTCATTGCTCTTTGCTCGGTAGCAGGCTTGAGCTTTCTATTGATATTTTTTCATGATGTCCTGACCCAATCTTCGTGCTTTGAAATTCGGAACATCACTGTGGAAGGGTGCCGCAGGATTCCCCCTTCAGAAATACTGCAATGGGCTGATCTTGATAAAAAGACAAACATCTTGTCCTTTAATATCAAGGCATTACAGATTCATCTGGTCTCCCATCCGTGGATTAAGTCGGCGGATATACAGAGAGAAGTGCCGGATAAAATACACATTAAGATTTCCGAATATACGCCGGTAGCGATTATCGATCTCGGCCAAAAGTTTTTACTCGATGACAGTGGTACAATCTTCAAGAAGCTGGATCACGGCGAAGAGGTCCCGGTGCCGATAGTTACGGGGCTTAAAATGTCCGACCTGAAAATTGACGAAAAAAAGGGTTCTCACCTGCGGGCGGTTCTTGCAATAATTCAACTTAGTACGCTGGACGGGAGCATACTTCCGGTTTATTCAATCACCGCCATCCATGTGGACAGTGAAATTGGGCTCACGCTTTATGCGTTTGACAGTGATACGGCAATCAAGCTGGGATTCGGAAATTATCAAGATAAATTTAACAGGTTCAGGGATATGATGCCGTATTTAAAGAATCAACAAGGCCTATTGCATGTACAGTGCGTCGATTTGAAAGATACCCGGCGCGTAGTAGTAAAAACAAAACCGATCGATTCACAGGAGGTATAACAGAGGTGGGAGGACAGGAAGAACTGATTGTAGGCCTTGATATAGGCACTACCAAGATATGCGCCGTGGTAGGTGAAAAAACCGACACCGGCATTGATGTCATAGGGATCGGCACACATCCGTCTATAGGACTCCGAAAAGGGGTGGTAGTGAACATTGAGTCGACCGTAGACTCCATAAAAAAGGCAGTCGACGAGGCCGAACTCATGGCCGGGTGTGAAATACGATCTGTTTACACAGGAATTGCCGGAGGACACATAAAAGGACTCAACAGCCATGGAATAATAGCGGTCAAGGGAAATGAAATCACCGAAAGCGACATCAAACGTGTTACCGATGCGGCCCGGGCCATAGCAATACCCATGGATCGCGAAGTGATCCATACCCTCCCACAATATTATTGCGTAGATGAAGAGGAAGGGATTCATAACCCGCTGGGGATGGCCGGTGTACGTCTGGAAGCAAAGGTGCACATCGTCACCGCGGCGGTTACTTCGGCACACAACATCATAAAATGCTGCAACCGCGCCGGTCTTGATGTGGAAGACATTGCATTGCAATCCCTGGCGTCCAGCGAAGCCGTCTTAACCCCTGAAGAAAAGGAACTCGGAGTCGCCCTCATAGATTTCGGAGGAGGAACCACCGATCTCGCCATATTTTCAGGACGAAGTATTAAACACACAGCGGTTCTTGCATTAGGCGGAAATAATCTGACCAATGATCTTGCCATCGGTCTGCGAACTCCAATGGCGGAAGCGGAAAAAATAAAGAAAAAATACGGCACATGCGATCTTGCATCTATCAATAAAGATGAAACATTGGAAATCCCGAGTGTAGGTGGGAAGAAACCACGCAGTTTCTCTCGACAGATTATAGGAGAGATACTTGCACCAAGAGTAGAAGAAGTCTTTACACTGACCAATCGTGAAATATACCGGACAGGTATGGAAAATCATATCACTTCAGGTGTTGTAATCACCGGGGGGTCCACACTCCTTGACGGAACGATCGACGTTGCTGAATCGGTATTTAACCTCCCGACAAGGCTTGGAAACCCGCAAAGTATCGGCGGTCTATTAGATGTGGTCAACAACCCGATGTATGCCACGGCAGTCGGCCTGGTTCTTTACGGCGTTCGCAGCCGGTCGAAACAAAAATTCAGAATAAGGGATAAGAATATTTTTCAGAAGGTAACGGGAAGAATGAAAAGATGGTTTCGGGAGATTATATGATCAATATTATATCGGGAGGTGGAACAATGAGATTCGATTTCGTAGAAAATGAAAAGTCGGCAAAAATCAAAGTAATTGGTATCGGAGGCGCCGGCGGGAATGCCGTCAACAACATGATACAATCCAAGCTTCAGGGGGTAAAATTTATCGCCGCCAACACAGACGCTCAGGTCCTGGATATTTCAAAGGCGACCATAAAAATCCGGCTTGGTGAGCGCCTGACAGAGGGGCTGGGGGCAGGCGCCAACCCGGATGTGGGCCGTGAAGCTGCAATGGAAAATGTTGATGAAATCCGCAGTGTTTTAGAAAACAGTCATATGGTCTTTATTACCGCAGGCCTGGGTGGAGGAACCGGCACCGGAGCCGCACCCGTAGTGGCTGAAATCAGTAAGGACCTCGGCGCCCTCACCGTTGCCGTGGTCACCAAGCCGTTTGCATTCGAAGGCAAAAAGCGGATGGAGCAGGCAGTGGAAGGCATCGAGCAGCTAAGCGACGTCGTAGATACACTGATCGTTATCCCCAACGACAGACTATTGGGGCTTGCGTCAAAAAACGCCACCCTGGTTGAAATGTTCAAAAAGGCCGATGAGGTACTTCTCCATTCCGTAAAAGGGATCACGGACCTGATCATGAAGCCCGGGCTGGTCAATCTGGACTTTGCAGACGTAAGAACTACCATGTCCAAGGCGGGATTGGCGCTGATGGGAACCGGTATCGGCAGTGGTGATAATCGATCAATCGAAGCGGCTGAAAAGGCTATATCGCATCCTTTACTGGAAAATGTCTCCATAGGCGGCGCACGCGGAATCTTGATGAATATCACCTGCGGAAGTGACTTGACCATGGCGGAAATGACCGAGGCCTCCGACCGTATTTACAAAGAAGCGGGAGAAGACGCAGAAATTATATGGGGAACTGTTTTAGACGACAGCATTGGAGATGAGTTGCGGGTTACGGTCATTGCAACCGGTATTGAAGAAAAACGTGAATCAAAAACAAGAGGGAGACTTCGGCCTGTTACCCCTGAAGACATTAACCGTTCGGTAAACTATGACGAACCGACCTTTATCAGATACAAAAAGGCAGTTGGGGATGAAACCGGGTCACATCATAAAATTCCCAACGGACTTATTATAGACAATAACGATCTTGAAGTGCCAACGTTTATGCGACGAAGAGTTGATTGATCATCCATAAAATTATTGTTCCACTTCCCGAGAAAAGGGGCAAGTGTCAGGGATCATTCTTCGTCTCCCCCTGCCCTGCCTTGCCCCTTGCCCCTTACAAAAAGGGAACCTTTAAAAAGGCATTTGCCGTTGTCCTTCTCGGTCTTGCAGGATATTTCTTCCTAAAAAAATAGAACGCCCGT
>JAUVFC010000027.1 GCA_030594505.1 Desulfobacterales bacterium | reverse complement strand
GAGCGAAGCGAAATCCCGTCGCCGGGGGAAGGCGAAAGTTTTAACCGGAGGTCCGCCTCAGGCGGATCGAGGATAGCGCTGACGCTTCACTCCGTGCAAAATTTGAAGCCTGACGCCGCATCACGGGAAAATGGCAGTTGTGCAAAGGTCTCCAGAAGGCTTCGAGGGCATCTTAATTACATCCCAACACAATTACGATTATACTTTTTCAGTTGTCTTGAGGAGGTAAGAACTGTGAATTCCAAAGAAATCAAATATCTGAAGGAGACCCTGTTGAAGCGCCGGGAAGATATATTCAGCCGCGTATCTTCTCTCGAAAGGGGACTCCAGACGCTGGAAACAATGAAAGAGCCCGAATTGGAAGAACAGGCCCAGGATATTAAGCTCGCACGGATAATGGCGCTGATCGACGATAATGAAAAGAGACAGATCGAGGCGATTGATTGGGCATTGAGAAAAATCGCCACCGGAATCTACGGGGCTTGCGAAAATTGCGGAAAGGAAATCCTCTATAAAAGACTTAAGGCTGTCCCTGCAACCAGATGGTGCAAGAGATGTGCAGTGATTCAAGAAAAACGACCTGCCCGGGAAATAGCGCCGGAAGAGATGGTGGGACCTGAACCGGAAAAAGAACTCCCCCCGGAATACTGCTATCTCACCGATGCAGAATTAAAAACACTTATCATGGAACACGTGCGTGCTGACGCGCGGATAGACAGAGATGAACTGAAAATTCGCTGCCATAAAGGTGTTGTCTATCTTGAAGGTGCGATTCCAAGCGAAAAAGAGCGGCAGATCCTTCATCAGATACTATCCGATATCATGGGATTATATGAAATCGTCGATCACCTCGCTGTCAGTCGTATAGATTGGGAACGTGATGACATTAAAAAACGTCCGGTAGTGCCGGAAGTGAAAAAGGAAATGCAAATCATAACGGGAGACGAAGAGATAATCGAAGATGTTGTGGAATCCATAGAAGAAGGGACTGAGTATAACCCGCCTGGAGAACCAATTGAAGAAGAGGAATAATAGGTCCTTCAATTAACTTAAAATGATACCCTTACGAAGCTCGCAACGTTCTTCAAGCTATCCTATAGTCAACAATACCCTGATCGGTATTAATGTTGTATTTTTTCTAATAGAGCTGGCGCAAAGCCACCGTTTAAACGAATTTATCTACATATACGGTCTGGTCCCGGCCCGTTATTTCGTCCCACAAATATCTGCCCATTTCACATTAGGAGAACAACTTCTCTCTTTCCTTTCCTTTATGTTTCTCCATGGAGGGTTCTTACATCTTCTAAGTAACATGTGGAGTCTCTATATATTCGGTGATAATGTAGAAGATAAGATCGGCCCGATTCGGTATCTTCTTTTCTACCTTCTCTGTGGTCTTGCATCCGGCATAGTTCACATTATCTCTGATCCATCTTCACAGGTTGCGACTATCGGGGCCAGCGGTGCGATTGCCGGCATAATGGGCGCCTATTTCGTTCTATTTCCCAGAGCAAAGATACTAACCCTGATACCCTTTTTTTTCTTTTTCCATTTTGTGGAGATTCCCGCGTATTTTTTTCTTGGGATCTGGTTTTTAATTCAGTTCCTGAGCGCCACGGCAAGCTCGGAACAGATAGGCGGGATAGCCTGGTGGGCTCATATAGGAGGATTTGTATTCGGTATTATATTCCTAAAGCTCTTCGCTCTGATGCCTGAAATCGGGGCAAGCAGTAAGATACAAAAGATGACCCAAAAGCGAACAACCTCGCGGATTCAGGTCATCCGTCCTATTTCAATGGACAATGATCCTAATCTCTATGGAAATATTGTGATCAATTCGCGCGAGGCCTTTTTCGGTACCCGCAAATTGATTAACATCTCTGCCGGCCTTAAAAAACGAACCTTTTTCCTGACAATCCCGCCCAATATTTCGAATGGAGACAAGCTTCGTCTCCGAGGATTAGGACGTCCACTTGAAAAAAATACCCGGGGAGATTTGTATCTCAAGGTGAGTATAGTAGATTAGCCGGATAAGTACCTACAAAAGGGAAAACAAACCAAAAATCTAATCTAAGTATTTGTAATTCTTAGGGTTGGTGCCGAAGGCGGGATTTGAACCCGCACGAGCGTCGCTCACTGCCCCCTCAAGACAGCGTGTCTACCAAATTCCACCACTTCGGCAACGATAGGAGGCTGTCCGAAAATTAAATTATTCTTGTGAAGATTGTGTAGGTGTCGGTTCCGAGGGTTGAGTTTTTTCATATACTCCTTCCTCTTCCGGGGCTGATACCGGTGGAGTGATATCGGACATAACCGATTCCACGGTCTTGTGACCTGACATATAAGCTAATCCCAAAGAAGTTAACATAAAAATCACAGCAGCGCCAGTGGTCAGCTTTGTCAAAAAAGTACCGGCCCCGCTACTTCCGAAAAGGGTCTGGCTCGCTCCTCCTCCAAAGGACATGCCCATACTCGCTCCTTTACCGGTTTGAAGGAGTACGATTAGGATTAACGCCACACAAACGACAATATGTATAATTACGAATATAGTTGACATAATAGCTCTCATGATGAGACAGTTTCAAAAGAGAACATTTTGAAACTGCCTCAGGATATCTTAAATTTTACAATTCCGGCAAACGAAGAAGCGGTAAGACTCGCTCCCCCTACTAAAGCCCCATCAATATCAGGCTGTACCATGAGGCCGGCGATGTTATTCGATTTCACGCTTCCACCATACAATATCCTTACAACGTTTGCAATATCTTTTCCGTAAAGGTCGGACACGCACTTTCTGATAAAATGGTGTGCCTCCTGGGCCTGTTCATCGGAAGCTGTCTTTCCGGTGCCAATGGCCCACACCGGCTCATAGGCAATGACGATCTTTTCAACATCATCGGCGGCAATATTCTCTAACCCCTCTGACACCTGTTTGTCAAGTACTGAAAATGTTTTTTCCGCCTCCCGTTCTTCTAACGATTCTCCGATACAAAAGATAGGAACCAGCTTATAGGCCAACGCCGCCTTGATTTTGCGGTTCACCGTAGCGTTAGTCTCTCCAAAATACTGCCGTCGCTCAGAATGGCCGATAATGACATATGTGCAACCAGCGCTTAAAAGCATCGTCGGAGAGATCTCTCCTGTATATGCTCCTTCAGATTCCCAGTAAAAATTTTGTGCCGCCAATTGAATATTGCTGCCTTTGATCCGGTCGGCTACCACGGTCAAAGCGGTGAAAGGAGGGGCAACCACCGTATCCACATCGTCCACACCTGTGATTAAGCCCTTTAATTCATCTATCAATGCCAACGCCTCTTCGCTGGTCTTATACATCTTCCAATTTCCGGCAATAACGGGTCTTCGATCCGCCACGATTTTCTCCTTTTATTTTTCAATTAGCTGCCAACGATAGTTTTTTCTTTGACAGGATAAACAGGATTTACAAGATTTTTATTTCTATCCTGTAAATCCTGTCTAATAAAAAAGGCAATCTCCATCTGGTTACTACAATGGCTGTTCCGCGATATAAGCCGCAAGGTCGACCATACGATTGGAATAACCGCATTCATTGTCGTACCATGAAAGGACCTTTACCATGTTGTCAACGACATAGGTGGTGCCGGCATCCACAATAGAAGAAAGTGAAGATCCGTTAAAATCTATAGAAACCAAAGGTTCCTCACAGACCTCCAAGATTCCTTTTAAATCGCCTTCGGCCGCGGATTTCAGCGCATTGTTCACATCCCCCACGGTGAGCCCGCTCTTTTCTACATTTACAACCAGATCAACAATAGAAACATTCGGGGTTGGGACCCTTATTGCCAGACCGTTCAACTTTCCCTGAAGCTCCGGCAGAACCAATCCTACCGCCTTGGCGGCCCCGGTAGTAGTAGGAATCATAGACACAGCCGCCGCCCGCGCTCTGCGCAGGTCTTTGTGGGGAAAATCAAGGAGTCGTTGATCACCGGTATACGAATGAATAGTTGTCATCAACCCCCTCTGGATTCCAAAACTCTCCATGAGGACTTTTGCTACAGGCGCAAGGCAGTTGGTTGTACACGACGCATTTGATATTATATGATGTTCTTTGGGATCGTACTGGAACGCATTGACCCCCATCACAACCGTAACATCGGGGTCTTTGGCAGGGGCAGAAATAATTACCTTTTTTGCGCCTGCTTCTAAGTGCTTCGAGGTAGTCGCCTTGTCGCGAAATAGCCCGGTACACTCCATAACGATATCTACATTGAAGTCTTTCCATCGGAGTTGTGCCGGGTCTTTAATTGCAGTAAGCGCAATAGATTTGCCGTCCACCACGATTGCATCCTCTGTTGAGCTAACTTCGGCATCGAGCGTGCCGTGTACTGAGTCGTGTTTTAAAAGATATGCCATTGTATGAGCATCTGTAAGGTCATTAATAGCAATAACTTCCACATCCTCATTAGCCATTGCCGCTCTAAATACCAGTCTTCCAATACGTCCGAAACCGTTGATACCAACTCTTACACTCATTGCTACTCCTTTCGTACTTTTATTGTATACAGCTCATTATAACTTCTTTGACATAATCAAGGCATTCTCTCCTGTCTCGGAATAATATCCCGGCCGCCTTCCCACCACTTTGAATCCAGACCTTCTGTAAAATAAAATAGCTTTTTGATTAGATGGATGAGCCTCGAGGACAGCCACCTTGCACTGTTTTTTACGTCCCTCTGAAAATACCTCCTGCAAAAGTTTGGTTCCAATACCCTGCCCCCGGTATTCAAGTGAAACCGCAATATTTATGATATGAATCTCATCTGCAACGAACCAAAAACAAACATAAGCAACAACAAGATCTCCTCCATCAGCCTTCTTTTCCTTTGCCACAATATTACGGGCATTCGAATTTTCCAGTTCGCTTTCAAATGTCTTACGGCCCCATGGTGATGGAAACGAGACTTTTTCGATAGCCAGGACCTGATCTATATCTTCCCGGCGCATTGACGTTGTATAAAGGTGCAAAGCCACTCATGAAAGAAAATATTGATGTATAGTGTCCGTCCGGAAACGGCATATTTTGTCACAAGACAAGGCCGCACAAGGGTTTCTACCGGAGGCGTAGCTGTGCTACGTCGAGGATAGAAGCCCGCGGAGAACGCAGTATTGGGACAAAATATGCCGTTTCTGGACTGACACTAATTGCCCGCCCTCTTATTCCCTTTTAATATACTACTGGCAAGAGAGATGCTCTTTTGACCGTAATTGTACACCTCTTGAGAAAGTTCTTGCAAGGATTTTCCCTTCCTCTTATTAAGCGAGCGAATTAAAATCGGCAGATTGACACCTGTGACAACCTCAACCTTTCCTTCTTCTAAAAACGAAAGGCTCAGATTGGACGGAGTTCCACCAAACATATCCGTTAGAATTAGAACACCATCCCCATTATTTACCTTTTTGATTCCTTGAGCAATCTTTTTCCTCAAATCCTCAGCGCTCTCTTTTAAATCGATTGATACAAAATCGATATACTCAAAAGGGCCTCCTAATATAAATTCCGCAGCCTCAATCAAGGCTGCCCCTAAGCGCGCATGTGTCGCTATAACAATACCAACCACTATGACCTCCTGTCGAGACCTGAAAACCTTTGCAAAGGGCCTCCTATCCCAACTCAATATCCCGGTGTTTGAGGGATATGTAATTAATTTTCTGCTCTAAATGCTTGTAAATTTCAGCGCCAATAGTAACCGAGCGATGTTTTCCACCAGTGCATCCAACAGCAATAGTAAGATATGATTTCCCTTCTTTCTTGTAAAGAGGGATTAAATAATCAAAGAGATCAAATAATTTTTTCAAAAAGATTGTGGTCTCATCCCGTTGTAATACATAATTCCGAACTGCGGGGTCTTCCCCATTCAATTCTTTCAGATCCGGAATAAAATACGGATTAGGAAGAAACCGCACATCGAACATCAGGTCTGCATCGTCCGGAACCCCGTACTTGTATCCAAATGAAAGGATCTGCGCATGCATTGTGCCCGTAGCAGTTGACTTAAGAACATACCCAACAATAACATCTTTCAATTCATGTACGTTGTAAGTAGAGGTGTCGATTACCTTATCGGCAATCTCTTTTAACTCATCCAACGCCTCTTTTTCCAGGCGTATTCCCTCCAAAAGGGTTTTGCCGCCGGTTGCAAGAGGATGCTGGCGTCGTGTCTGGCTGTACCGGCGAAGGAGCGTCTCATCGGATGCTTCTAAAAAGATAATATCGAATTCGTATCCCTGGGACCGAAGTCCGGATAAAACATCCTTATATTCAACTAGGAAGGCCTCCTCGCGAAGATCCATCACAAATGCAATCTTCGCAATCTCTGATCCGCTTTCCAACTGAAATTCTAAAAACTTGGGAAGAAGGGCGACCGGAAGGTTGTCCACGCAAAAGTAGCCTACATCTTCAAGTGATTTAATTGCCGTACTTTTTCCGGATCCGGAAAGTCCGGTAATAATAACGATCTTTATATTTCCACCCTCCCTTTATCTTCTTACTAAAATTGATGGTTTCGCAAAAAGTCTTTTGTGAACGACTTTTTACGAAACCATCAAAACTCCGAATCTTCTGATTTAATTATTTGATATAAATCGTCTCGTGTATCAGCGACCACTAAACGTTCCTTAAAAGAGCTGTCTTTCAAAAGCCTTGATATCCTCGCCAGCATTTTCAGATGGACCCCTGTCGAACCATCAGGGGTGATCAATACAAAAAACAGATGCGTTGGTTTTCCGTCCATAGCATCAAAGTCTACCCCTTGCCGACTTCGCCCAAAGGCTAACAGCAGCTTATCGATCGTCTTCAATTTCCCATGCGGGATCGCGATTCCATCTCCTATCCCGGTACTACCCAGCTTTTCACGCTCTACTAAAACTTGCACCAATTCCTCCCGTGTCCTCCCGGACAATTCACTGAGGGTATCGGCTAACGCTTCCAAAACACCCTCTTTGTCCCGGGAGTCTATATCAGGAAGAATAGATTTTTTTGTTAATGAATCCAGTAGTCTCATATTTATAACTCAAAATTATCAAGGAGTTGCCTCGATAAGACCGTAGTTATCGTCTTTTCGGCGGTATAAAACATTAACCTTTTCCGTCCTGCTGTTTCTGAAAACTAAAAAGGAATTATTGATCAATTCCATCTGCATAATAGCTTCATCGATATCCATCGGTATTACTTCAATCTGTTCTGCTTTTATAACTCTTGGTTCTTTAATTTCCGACAAGCCCGCTTTATCCAGAGCGTTCAGCCTGTCACGCTCAGATCCGGCCCGGGCAGCTGCCCTGCGTTTCTTATATCGTTTCTTATTCTTTTTGATCTGTTTTTCCAGTTTGTCGATGACCATGTCTATGGCCGAATACATAGTGTCGGTCTCTTCGGTCCCTTTCACCTTAAACCCGTCACCAGCAATAGTAACTTCGGCTATGTGACGAAACTTCTCGACCGATAGTACCACGTTCGCCTCGGCAGGATTATCCCAGTATTTATCCAGCCGATTCATTTTATCTTGAACATGGCTTTTCAGGGTATCAGAGGAGTCTATCTTTTTAAACGTAACAGCAATTTGCATAGCTTTTACCCCCTACGTTCTTTTAAAATGCTTACGTTTGCTGGACGAAAGTACACCCAATACCTCTCTATATTTTGCTACGGTTCTCCGTGCAATATGAATGTTTGATTTAGCAAGCATCGACACGATCTTTCGATCGCTGTATGGCCTGACAACATCTTCAGATTGAACAATTTGACGGATTTTGTCCTTTACGCTGGCAGATGCTATCGCGTCACCATATATCCGGTTAATGGAACTGCTGAAAAAGAATTTCAATTCAAGTATGCCCTGAGGGGTATGGGCATACTTATTGGTCGTTACACGACTGATCGTTGATTCGTGCATTCCGATATCTTCAGCCACGTCTCTTAAAACCATCGGCTTTAGACTGCCGATTCCCTTTTCCAGAAATTCTCTTTGATGGCGAACAATACTCTCCATTACCTTGTATATGGTGCGCTGGCGCTGATGGATACTTCGAATCAACCAAATTGCGGATTTTAATTTGTTTTGTATATATTCTCTGGTATTGTCTGAAATATTTTCATTACTCTTTGAGATGGTATCCTTGTAAAATTGGCTTATCCTTAACTTAGGCATGCCATCGTCATTTAAGACGATGACAAATTCGTCACCTACCTTATAAACAAAGATGTCGGGGCTTATATACTGCGATTCTTCATCATTAAACTGGCGGCCCGGTTTCGGTTCCATCCGGGCAATAACATCCACACAAGCTATAACATCGTTCAGACCAATGTTCAGATCTTTGGCAATCACCTTATAATTTTTGTTCTCTAAGTGTTTCAGATGACTTTCTATAATAGCAAAAAAGATAGGATCTGTAATATCAAGGTGTTTTGCTTGAATCAATAAACATTCTTTTAGATCCCGAGCGCAAACCCCCACAGGGTCAAAGGTCTGCATTTTCACTAAAACTTTCTCCACAAAATCAGGAGAAGTGTCTCCCATCTCTGCCATCTCCTCAACGCCTGCCTGAAGATAGCCATCCGGATTCAGATTTCCGATGATAAGGGCGCCCACATTTTCTTCATCCGGAGTAAAATCAGAAAGGAGTAACTGCCATTTGAGATGGTTACTCAATGATTCAGGACGTGACAATATGTTTTCATATTTGGGAATGTCTCGTTCCTCATCCCCGCCAGAATAGGAAGGACCGGGCGTATTGTATTCCCCCATGTAATTCGTCCAGTCAAAATCGTCTCTGGCTTTCTCCTCAATAGTAACCGGCTTTAAAAGCTGTGATTGATCAGCAGGAGAAGAGAAATCTTCTTTTTGCGAAGATTGGGCTTCGGAAGGCGCCTCCTCCTGTACTCCCTCATCAAGAAGTGGATTTTCCTGTAACTCCTCGTTGATTGCATCTAACAACTCGAGGCGTGATAATTGCAACAGTTTAATAGCCTGCTGCAACTGTGGCGTCATTACCAGTTGTTGTGTCAATCTTAATTGTTGTCGAAGTTCTATAGCCATAGTTAAAACTTAAACTCTTCTCCCAAATAGGTCTGTCTCACAATGGGACTTGCGGCAATAACATCCGGAGCGCCTGATTCAATTACCCGCCCTTCGTTAAGGATATAAGCTCTATCGCACACCCCGAGTGTTTCTCTTACATTATGATCTGATATCAGTATTCCGATCCCTTTTGACTTGAGGTGCCCGATAATATTCTGAATATCTGTTACTGCTAAAGGATCAACGCCCGCAAAAGGCTCATCTAACAGAATAAATGAAGGAGAGATTACTAAAGCCCTTGTAATCTCCAGCCTCCTGCGTTCTCCTCCGGACAGGGCATATGCCTTTTGTTTGGCTAAGTGATCAATCTTCAATTCACCTAACAGTTCCGCCAAACGTACGCGTTGTTCTGATCTCGGTATAGGAAGTGTCTCCAGGATGGCTAAAACATTTTCTTCTACGGTCAATTTCCTAAAAACCGAGGCTTCCTGAGACAGATAGCCGATACCGTTCCGGGCCCTTTGATACATGGGGCTGTCTGTAATATCATTATCATCGAAAAAAACCCGACCGCCATCCGGTTTAATAAACCCCACCATCATGTAAAATGTGGTCGTTTTGCCGGCCCCATTCGGTCCCAATAAGCCGATCACCTGACCGCTTTCCACCTGGAGGCTCACACCGTCAACAACGACCTTTTTATTATAAACTTTTTTAAGATCTTTAACAAACAGCATGCCCATTTAATTCAGAAGACCACTCTCTTTTTCAGGATTAAATGTCACTTCAACCTGTTCTTCGTCGTCACTTTCCACAATGCTCCAGTCTTCATCCAAAAAGAGTGTGATTTTGTTGCCGGTAACGATATTTTCTCCCGACCAGGCCTTTGAATTCCCTCTCAGGACCAATACACGATCATCAGCCGTATACACGGCATGATTCGCTGTCGCCATCTTTGTCCCGGTTACAATCTTAACATTTCCATCGGCAATAATCTTTTTTATTGAATCAGAATCAGCGGCAGAACCGCTATCTGAAATATAAAAAATCTTAAGGCGCTCGGCCTTAATAACAGACTCTTGCTGTGTAGCAACAACATTTCCAATAAATTCGACCCACTTTTCTTTACTATCTGTCTCCATTCTGTCAGAAACAATATGAATGGGAGCGGTAGATGTATCCCCGGCAACAGAGGAGGCTGTGCCGGCCCGGGAATAGACGACTCCGACATTGCCCAACAAAAAGACTAAAGCCAAAAAACGTAACAATATAGCTTTTAAAAATATTCTTGGACGTTCCAATTTCATACGCTCAAAAAAAATCCTTTTCCTAAACACTATCAGTATTGGCCCAAGAGCTATGACCTGACTCACCTGCCGAATCTTGTCTTCAGCACAATGTCCGCTCTGACCTTCTCTTGCACATTAAGTCTTCCTGAATCTAAATCAAATTGCATGCCATGACCGGCAAGCCGGATAGCGCCTCCCACGAGTAAAAAAGGGGCTGTCGAAGAAATTATCCTTTTTTGATGTAGATAGGAAAGAGCCTCTGTTCTTAGCTCATATCCTTTCCCCCGGGCCACAACATTCCCTGTGATCTCCATATTCTGGGTCTCAGTATTCAACACGCCCCTTCGCCCGGTCAACAGAATGGTGTCGCCATCCTTCATAAAGAAAGTTGTTGTTATATCATCAAAAAGGATTTTGTTTTCAGCATTCAGACAAACAGCTTTTCCGGCATCCATGGCCCATTCTTTTAGACCGTGTCTCGTAGATTCATGGTGGACATTATTCAGTACAATGTCAACATCCTTTGGTAAAGACTCCCAAAAGGTCTCGGGGGTCTTCTGGACAGTGCGGTGCCACAAGAAAACCGCGACAATACCAAAAACCATTAAGCATATAGAAATGAACAGAAATATCTTTGCCTTCGTCATTTGTCATTGGGTCAGAAGACAGAGTACAGATGTCAGAAATCAGAAGATGAGAAGTTGAGAAGTTGAGAGGGTGCGAAGATGGGAAAACTCACACCTTCACACCATCGCACCTTCCCAGCTTCATGATTTTACTGTTCTCTATCCTCTGTTCTCTATTCTCTATCCTCTGTCCTCCTTACTGCCTACTCCTTACTATTCCCTTTGGGCCATCAGTCATGAATTAATTTAAATATAACATGCCCCGTCACAACAGTAAAGGAACAAACAGTAATCGTATCCTCTTTATATTTTGATGGATAATCGATCACGGATACCAATAATCATGTATTATGATAAAAAAAGGCTATAGCTTTATCCCACAACTCATGTGCCTTGAGAAGCATTTCACATATCTCGCGAACCGCGCCCTGTCCCCCCTCGGCCCGAGTAACTATACGGGCCTTTTTTCTGACCAGTTCATGGGCGTCAGCAACAGCTATAGGAACTCCTACGAGATCAAACAAGGGAAGATCGGGCAAATCATCCCCCATATAAGCCACCTCTTCTTCTGAAAGGGCACATTCTTCGATAATTTTTTTGTATGTCGCTACCTTGTTTGATACCCCCTGATAGACCTTTTTGATCCCCAGGTTGGCGCATCGGTGTTGAACTACCCGAGAGACCCGCCCGGTGATAATCCCTACTTCCAACCCACACTCGATGAGGAGTCGGATACCAACTCCATCTTTGACGTTAAAAAATTTGGTTTCAAGACCTTGATCGTCATAAATTATCTTTCCGTCAGTAAGGACCCCGTCAACATCAAGAAGGAGGAGCTTAATTTTCTTCAGCGCTTCTTTCATAGGCAGTAATCCGTTGAATCCATTGAAGATTGATGATTGATGATTGATGGACTCGTAAAAAGTTCCTGATGAGCCTATTTTGGTCTTATCATCTGTCATTTATCAAGTGACCAATCGGGCGAATTGGGGACTTTTTACGACGCCATCAAGATTGTCGATTGAAGATTGATGATTTGTGAAAGACAGTTCAATAGTCAATCTTCAATCGACAATCTTCAATCAT
>JAUVFC010000186.1 GCA_030594505.1 Desulfobacterales bacterium | reverse complement strand
GGTATGACCACAGTACCTTCGGCAATGCGAGCGCAAAGAAGGTCCGGATCGACCCCTTCGGTCTCTGCCACGTGTTTTATCTCTTTTGTAATAACCCCTTTTCGGGCCTGTTCCAATTGTGTCATCGTTGCTCCATTCTAATCAATCTAATAATCTTGTTTACCACATCCTCCGGGTTTTTTCCAAGGATTCGAATCATCGGTTCTTTTCCCATATCCCCCCTGTCAAAGATTACATCAGGAACTTTCTCCTCCCTGGAAAGGATACTGTCCGTACCCCATTCCAAGGTGCTCCCCTCCCTCTCTTTAACTTCCATGGGCTCTTTTGTGCGGTCAAAGGAACGTACCATCCAATCTAACTTTTTGCACCGTGCTATAAGTGCTTCTGAAAATCGAATATTGATAGCGGACCGATACTCGGGGTGATATCGCATAACGGTGAGTATGATGGCTGCAATGTGTTGGGAAGCGCCAAAGGCCGGTCCCGCGACTGTGGCAATCTTATTATAAAGCCTTATGATCCGGCCGGGAAATGCCGCAACATCCTGGGCTGTTTCTGCATAAGGGAGGGCATAGCCAAAGTTCGTCTGCACCTCAGGGATAAGAATGCTTGCGGGGAGATCTTTTAATCGTCCCAATCCCTTTTTCAGAGACTCCAAAACCTGATAACGGTCACGCTCCCTGGCAAAAAGAGCATAGTGATTTGTGGGGCCGTGCCCTTTTCCCAATGGGAGAGCAAACCGGATTGCGATCTGAATGAAATCCTTTGCCATTCCCACCGCGTCTTTTAACGGATATCCCTGCCCCACAAAGGTGGCAATGGCTGCTGAATAGGTACAGCCGGTACCGTGGGTATGCGTGGTATTAATTCGCTCTTTTTGAAACTCGAAAAAGTTCTCTCCATTAAAAAGGAGGTCAACGGCAGGGCCTTTGCGGTGGCCCCCCTTGATAAGGACATTCCTGGCCCCCATGTTATGAATGGTTCGTGCGGCGTCTCTTGCGTCTTTATCAGTCCGTATAGACCTTCCGCAAAGGATCTCAGCTTCCGGAATATTGGGGGTAATCAGATAGGAAAGTGGAACAATGTCTCTTGCCAGGGCATCCCGTGCTTCAGGAACCAAAAGGGGATCGCCCCCTTTGGCCGTCATCACCGGATCCACCACCACCTTTTCGATCTTATATCTCTTTAGTTTTTCAACGACTGTCTTGATTGTGGACCGGTCAAAGAGCATTCCGGTCTTTACCGCATCAGCGCCGATGTCTGATAAAACAGAATCAAGCTGTTGAGCAATGAACTCCGGCGGAACAGGATGGATTGCCTGAACTCCCATGGTGTTTTGTGCTGTGAGGGCGGCGAGTACACTCATGCCGTAACCACCCAAGACGGTTATGGTCTTAATGTCAGCCTGTATGCCGGCCCCCCCTCCGGAGTCTGATCCCGCTATGGTCAAAATTCGTTTCATATTCCTCCTGTTTGAAAGGGGTAAAAAAAATGCTAACGCTCAGGTTCAAAGTTCAGAGGTTCACGGTTCAAGGTTAAACTGATGAAAGAGAGGCTTATACGAATGCGGAATTCATCCGGTTCTTGCAATGGAGTATAGAGAAAACTCTATGCTGCCTTGTAAATGTGAAGAGAGCAAGGCGAGTAACCCTGAACCTGTAACAACCTGAGTAATTACAAAAAAACATTACCAATCGACCTACTTAGTGTCAATAAAAATACGGCGTTACCTTGACTTTATATATTTTTTTAACGTATATTTATTAAAATATCTAATTTATTAATGAGCTTATCTTGGTCATTTTAACCCCTCCATTTTCTGGCATAATCCTCATATGAAAAAGTTTTTCAAAAGGGTTTTCACGATTAGTTCAATAAAAATCTGTATTGGAATAATCTTTCTCGGGATAACTGCCTATCTTGTTGGCATCCCTTTTATGGATCTGATGGAGCTCAAGACCATTGATTTGCGATTTATATCCCGTGGCAACCTCACCCCCGGAGATGAGATCGTATTAGCCGTAATCGACGACAAGAGTATCGAAAAAGAGGGGAAATGGCCTTGGCCAAGGGCCAAGCTGGCTAATTTGATCGAGAAGCTTTCCGAAGACGGCGCACGAGTTATAGGTCTCGACATCGGCTTTTTAGAACCGGACAAGAATAACACATTGAGAACAATTCGCCGGTTACAAGATCATATAAAGGCCCTTGGTATAGAAAACCAGGAACTGTCAAAGCATCTCCGCAAATCAGAAGCAACGGCTGACAATGATCGTTTGCTTGCGGACGCAATTAAACGGTCGCATGCCAGGGTGGTGTTGGGATACTTTTTCCATATGTCCGGAGAAAATCTGGAACATATTGATCAGGAAACAGTCCGCCAAAAATTGAAGAATATTTCCAAAGCAACATACCATATAGCCCGGTATGCTTCTCAAGAAGCTCAAAATATACCCATATATACAGCGTTAATGCCCCAATCAAATATTCCGAAAATTGCCTCTGCCACGCCATATGCCGGCTATTTCAATGTATTCCCCGATAGAGATGGCGCCATTCGTTGGCTCCCCATGGTTATTCAGTGTGAAGGGAGACTGTTCGCCCCGCTTTCGGTTCAAATAGTCCGCGCCTATTTGGGAAGCCCCCCTCTTTCGGTAAAAATAGCCGAATACGGGATTGAACATTTGAAGGTCGGGCGTTTGACGGTGCCGACCACCGAAGATGGAAGGCTCATAATCAATTACCGGGGAGGCACTAATACATTCCCTCACATTTCGGTATCAGATATCTTACAACAAAACGTGCCACCGGAGACCTTTCGAGACAAAATCGTTGTTATAGGAGCAACGGCTACCGGGATTTATGACCAGAGAGTGACACCGTTTTCCAGTGTATATCCCGGTCTGGAAATTCATGCCAATGTCATTGATAACATACTCCATCAACAATTTATCCATCGTCCCAATTGGGCCGATCTTTTTGACATAGCTGCGATTGCCCTGCTCGGATTGTCTGTTGGTATTGTTCTGACAAGGCTCAAACCGGTTCCGGAGGTCTTGGCAACAGTCGCCCTGTTTCTGGCCTATTTGTGGCTTTGTCGTTATCTCTTCATTCACTGGGGAACACTACTCAATATAACATATCCGTTGGCTGTGTTGATAGCGATATATGCGAACATTACCATGTTTAAATATGCGACCGAAGAACGGCAGAAAAGGTGGATACGGAATGCCTTCAGCTATTATTTGACTCCTTCAGTAGTAAATGAAATAGTAAAACAGCCGGACAAATTAAAATTGGGGGGAGAAAAGAAAGAACTGTCCGTTCTTTTTTCAGATATTCGAGGCTTTACTGTCATTTCAGAGGGGCTTACACCAGATCAACTGGTTTTTTTTATGAACATATACCTTACCGCAATGACCGATGTTATATTTAAATATAACGCTCTCCTGGACAAATATATCGGAGATGGCATTATGGCTGTCTTTGGAGCCCCGGTGGACCAACCGGATCATGCTGAACGTGCCTGCCGAACGGCCCTTGGGATGCTGGAGGCCCTGAAAGGGCTTCGAGCCCGTTGGGATTCACAAAAAGTCCCGCACATTGATATCAGAGTCGGAATCAATACCGGATCAATGGTGGTAGGTAATATGGGATCTGATCTCCGCTTTGATTATACTGTTATGGGAGATAGTGTGAACCTTGGTTCCCGTTTGGAGGCAGCCAGCAAGATATACGGTACCAACATCATAATAAGTGAATTTACCTATGCCCGCGTATCTTCGCTTTTTACATGCCGGGGACTTGGCCTGGTGCGTGTTAAGGGGAAATCAAAATCGGTAAAAATCTATGAACTTATAGGAGAGGGTGACGTTCCGCAGAATATGGTTGACCTCATAGGTCAATTTACACGAGGCCTGGAGGAATATAAAAAGCAGGAATGGGACAAAGCGATCAGATTCTTTTCAAATGCCCTGAAGATAATGCCTAAGGATGCGCCGTCACTGTTTTATTCCAAGAGGTGCAAAACATTAAAGGCAAATCCGCCGGGCGACGATTGGGATGGGGTATATAACATGACAAGCAAATAGTGTCCATCCGGAAACGGCATCTTTTGCCTCAATACCGCGTTCTCCGCAGGTTTCTATCCTCAACGTAGCGTTGCTACGCCTCCGGTAGAAACCTTTGTGCGGCCTTGTCTGGGGACAAAATCTACCATTTCTGGACGAAAACGAGTTAAAGATAAAATCGCTGTATATTCAAGGAAGTTAGGTTATAAAG
>JAUVFC010000159.1 GCA_030594505.1 Desulfobacterales bacterium | reverse complement strand
TAGCTTCGATAGCGGTTTCAATAGTGGCGTAGGCGGTCATGATAATAACAACTGCAGAGGGTTGAACCTTTTTGACCTGATCAAGAAAGGCGATTCCATTCATTTTAGGCATCTTCAGATCTGTGAATATCACATCAAAGCGCTCTTTCCCTAAGATTTCAACCGCCTTCAAGGGTTCGTGGTGCGTTACAAGTTCATGATCCGTATTTTCGGTTATAATTCTTGTTAAAAGGACCAGCATGTCCTTTTCATCATCTACAACCAAGATTCTTCCTGCCATGCTCGCTCCTTTTTTTAACCGATCAGGGATTGACTTGTACTTTCCACTTTGATGGTTTTGCAAGAAGTTTTTCACGAGCGTTTTTGAGCATTTTGGGAAAAAGATGCCGGGGAATTTAAGCGTTAAGAAATTCTAACTGTTTGAGTGCGTCAGCACGAGTTTTAGAATTTTAGCTTAAATTTTTCGGCATCCCCAAAATGCTCATTTTAAGCGAGGAAAGATTTCTTGCAAAACCATCAAACCTTGTTTCTCCATCAAAATCTCACTTAAAGTAAAAGCCCATTCCTGATCGGCTAACCCTTCTTTACCTTGAGCGCAACTATAAACGTAGTCCCTCGAGGTTTCTTAGAGGAATCCACCGTACTGCTTTCGCAGGTGATAGACCCTTCGTACTTGCTTGTAATCCCGTGGCTCACAAAGAGCCCCAGCCCCGTCCCTTCTCCTTCCATCTTGGTAGTAAAAAACGGGTCAAAGATTTTGTCCATATCTTCTTCCGGAATGCCAGGCCCGTTATCGCGTACCATTACCAGCACTTTGTCTCGATTTGCATTTAAAGAAGTTTTGACCTCTAAGACTCCCGTCTCTTTGATGGCTGCCGCCGCGTTATTGATGAGATTCAGGAAGACCTGCTGCATTTGACGCGAATCACCTTTTACTCTGGGAAGACCGGATGCCAGGTCTAACCGGAGTTCAATGTCGTTCATGTCGAGTGAATGTTTGACGACGTTGATGATATCCTTAATATCTTCATTGAGATCACAATGCTCGGACACACCTTCACCATGGTGGGCAAAGCTCAACAGGTTTTCCACTACTGCCTTGCAATGTAGACTGTGTCGTTCGATAGTTTTCAAGTCCTGATAATTCTGACTGCCTTTGTCCGTTTTTTCCAAAAGGAGATCAGTGAACCCGAGTATGATGCCAAGGGGGTTGTTGACCTCATGTGCCACACCGGCAGCCAGGGTCCCCATGGAGGCCAGCTTTTCAGTATTAACAAGCTGGTTCTCCAGTTTCTTGCTTTCGGTAATATCTCTGGCAATGCATAGAACCGATATCACCTTTCCTTGTTCGTTTTTGCGGGGCATGAAATTGGCGCTGAGCCATATCTGATGTTCCCCTGTGGTTACCATAAATTCATCCCTCACGCTTTTCCCAAACTTAAAAACCAGCCTGATAAGCTTGAGCTGTTGTTCGGCGATCTCCGGTGAAAAAAGCGCTGACAAGGGTTTGCCTACAAATTGGGAGGGGGTTCCTCCAAAAAAGACCGCGGTAAAATTGTTTAGCGACCGAAAACGGCCTGAGGCGTTTACCGTGAAAATAAAGTCCTCGGCGCTCTCCACCAGACTGCGATATCTTTCTTCAGACCTTCTGAGTGCTCTGGTTTTTCCGGATAACTGATTCAGAAGTCTGCGAAAGCCCCATTGGTCATAAAACAGGGCGCCTCCTATTCCCACGAGGAGTGCGAAAATTCCCAGACTTTGAAGCCAAAGAAAGCTGTGAGCGCTTTCCTGGGGCGATCGAATATTTATCATTAGCGTTGAGACAAAACAGAGCAGGCTGATAGACCAGGCGGTTATAATAGCAGCCTTGATGATTTTGAGTTGGTTTTGGAAGTCCATTTGTTTTTTCTATTGAAACTGCCTCTATTGGGTGAGTTTCGCCTTGCACTCCTCGTCAAGGTTGTAATTGCCTTCCATGAAAGCCTGAACCACGCAGTCAACACTCGATTCATTCGTCATTAACATGTCCATCTGGCGGGTGAACTGGTTGAGTCGCCCCAGCATATCGAGCTTCTCCTTGATTATGCCCTGTTCATGCTTTTTGATACGGGCATTAAGCAGGTCTTCCTTCACATCGACCGCGAACCCCAGATTTTTCAGAATCCTGGCGATAGCCTTGACCCTTCTGGTTCGTCGTACATAGTCAGCCGCTCCCCCTTTGAAACGAAAACTGATGTAGTTCTTATTCGGTTTCAGCCCACAGTAAGTATCAATGGTGGCAAAGTGATAGCCGATTCTCGAACTAAAATTTAAATATTTGTCTGAGATAATAGCATAGCTCTTGTCTCCCATGCTGCGCCCAAGGTCAGGAGACTTGAACATCTGTCGTCCCATAACAGAAAGAAAACTCTTGATATCTATAGGTCGCGGTTCGTGCCATCGGATACCTTTGTAAGTCATTCCATTGAGCAATGCCTTCAGCGGGATGGATGTAATATCCTCCACGGTTGCCTGTCTTGCCTCGTACGTTTTTTGATCGGTCAGCCCTCCTCCCATATCAATAACGTAGAGATTTATTGGAAGCGCCACATCTAAATGGATGGCCAGATTTTCCTCATCGCTCAATACGTCACTAATTTTGAACATTTGCGCGAAAGACTTTTCGTGAACATAGCGGGCGATATCATGGATAGAAGTGCAGAACCGGGGGGCAAAGTTTTTATCTGCGGTGTCGGTCAAGTGGAGCGGGGTGACATAGCTACTAATCCTTTTTAACGTCTCATATACCGGAGTATTCTTCATATAGGTTTCGGCGACATGATTCAAACGGAGCAGTTCCAGGACCTTCCCCTGGTAGACCCGACCTGTGTAGGCATCAACGGTTATTTCCATCTCTGCGGGAATCTTTTCCGAGGCCGTTTGAGCCCCAACAATTGTGGGAACCTTAAACTCCCTGGCCAGAGAGGCCATGTGCCCTGCGATTCCTCCAGCGTCGGTCACAATAGCCTTGGCCTTGTTCATGAGGCGGACGAACTTTGGCGAAGAATATCTTGCCACAAGGACGCCTCCCTCAGGAAAATTGATTATGTCTTCGTCCCTGTATACATGGCAGGCCTGACCGCAGCCCACACCCGGATAGGCAATTGAACCTTTTTCGATTAACACGGGGTAGCCGGATATTTTCGCGTAGGTATCTTTAAGCCCGCTTTTTTCGTAAGTAGAAACACTTAACGGACGGGACTGCAGAAGGATTAACTCTCGTTTAGAATTCAGGGCCCATTCCACATCCTGAGGCGATCGAAAATGCCTTTCCAGGGCCACAACCGTTTTAGCCAAGGCACGAATTTCAGCATCGGTGAGACAGGGTTGATTCTTGCTTTCATCCGGAACAGGGATTTCTATGAGACCACCTCCGGGATTGCTGCTCAATTGGACATCTTTCACCGGGGCCTTGCTTTCGAGGATAGTAAAGTTTTCATTTTTGCTTACGACGTACACATCCGGTTGGACGGCGCCGTCAACAGCATAAGGCCCCAGGCCCCATACGGCATTAATAATAATGTTGTCTTCTATAGGGCTGTACGGATGTCGGGAATAGGCGACTCCGCTGACCACCGAATCGACCATTTCCAGACAGCCGACACTCATCGCTGTATCTCTCTCCCGAATTCCCTTGTTCAGGCGGTAGAAGATAGCCCGCTGTGTATATAGGCTGGCAATAACATATTTATATGACTGAACTATTTTTTCACGCGGAACATTGAGCGTTGAGAGATATTGACCGGCATAAGAAAGCTCACTGTCTTCCCCTACGGCGCTGCTTCTCAAAGAAACCCGCGGCGTGTGGCCCAGTCTGTCCGCAAGCTCCTGGTACGCCTTTAATATAGCATCTTCCATTTTTGAGGGGACTTGAGCGGTAATGATCAGGTGCTGAATCTCTTCGCTTACCCGTTCAATGCTCCGAGGATCGCTCAGGTCTATCTGCATATTTTTTTTGTTAATTTCGTCTTGGAGCGCGTTTTGCTCCAAAAAGTGCTGATAGGCGGAGGTAGTAATAATAAAGCCGTCGGGTATGGTTAAATTGACCTTGTTCTTGATTTCTCCCAGATTGGCATTCTTGCCGCCCATACTATCGAACATGTTCCTGTTGACCGCTGTGTATGGAACAATCAGTTCAATAATGGGTATTTCCTTTTGCTGATAAAGTTCCGTCTTTATATTTTTATTTATTTGTTCCAGGGCATCATAGAGAGGCAGGTATTTGTCACCGGAGATAATGTTTAGATTTTTGACCATACGGAAGGCATGGAAGGCGGCCCTTGTGGCTGTAGAACGGATGTAAGACATGCCGAATACGTCATGCCCGGCTAATTTTTTTTTCAGGTCCGCTACTATTACAAGGATTTCATCATTAGAAGAAATAAGCTCTCTGAAATAGACGTATTTTAGTTTAAACTTTGCCTTCAGGTCGGCTCGGAGGGAAGGGGGGCGTTTCCTGCTCCGGCGAAAGAGTTTTTGAAAATACTTAATCATAAGCAGATTATAAAAAAATTGAGATACCTTTTGGGGGTAGTTTACATTTTTCCAACCAAAGTTCAATAGAAATTATAGCGATTGAAATTATAGCGATGCAAAGGTCTCAAAGCATACTTGGACGCTTTGCCTATTGCAAGAGTAAACCAAAGTGTTATATGAGATAGAAATCTATCAATTCAGGTTGTTTTTACTATTTTGGTATGAGAGCACTTAGTATGCTTGTGGACAGAGACCAACCATTAACGGGAGTCAT
>JAUVFC010000127.1 GCA_030594505.1 Desulfobacterales bacterium | reverse complement strand
TTTACGATTTTGACGCTTCGCTTCACTAAGAAGCTCTAAGAAAAGTGACCAAGATAAGCTCATCAAAGACTTTTTACGAGATCATCAAATATAAAACTAAAAAACTTTTTTCAGTATTAACTCCTGATCTTCATACAACAACAACGTAATATCAGCAATCTGTGGCACTAAGAGCCTTATTTCTTCTCCGGGTTTTACAAAAGTATCGTAGAAACTGTATGAAAAGCCCCGGATATTCATTACAATCTTTATATGTTTTTTTAGAAAGCCGTTGGAAAGCCGATACTTAAATAGATAAACTTTCTTTGGAGATCGTTCCTTGGGCGCCAGACGGTTAATAGTCAGATTTACCCTTGTATTCTCTGTGACCCGATAGCCGTCTGCCGGCTCCTGTGCCACCACCATACCGTCCGGATCTTTTTTTCTGAAAGTCGATTGAATTTTGCCTAAGATGAGACGATCACGTTCCAGGAGAAGTATGACGTCATCCAGTGTCAACCCCTCTAAAGAAGGCATGGCAAATGCTTTTAGCTTATGCCCGAGGCTGACCAACAGGTTAACGGCGCTTCCCCTTGCAACAGTTCCCTGGGGGCAGGGTGTTTGGGCTATAACTTCGTCCAGCCTGGTTCGCTCCTTGTGAACTTTTGCTATATTTCCCAACTTTAAATCGTTTTCTTCTATTATAATCTTAGCCTGTCGAATATCGAGACCAACAAGTTCCGGGAGGAGAAATGTCTTTGGCCCCTTTGATAATATGATATGAACAGCCCTGCCCTTTTTTATTTCACTACAGGATTGAGGGTTCTGGAATACTACATGGTTCTTAGGGATATCAGCATTATATTCAGACCCTTTTACTTTAGTATTAAGTCCAAGATCAGTCAATATTTCCAGGGCATAGATTGCATCATTCCCTATCAGATCAGGAACTACCACGATATCTTCACTTTTGATGAGAAGTGTTAATGTAAGATACCCACTTACAGTTGCAATCAGAAACAAAACGGTAGAAGCGATAATTATTTTTAAAAAAGATTTCATTTTTAATTTTGACCCATTGCCGTCCCCGGTGTAATGGAATGCCCGCGTAAAAAGTCCTGAATTTTGAGGCGCTTTCCCGATGCTGCCTGAACCTCTATCAAGGAGAGTATCCCTTTGCCGGTAGCCACATAAAGTTCTCCTGGAAAGGATGGTATAGTTGTTCCGGGAGGGGCTTCTGCGTGGCCGGTAATGACTTTTGCTTTATATATCTTGAGTATTTTCCCGGAAACAGTGGCAAAGGCCCCGGGCCAGGATGACATCCCCCGTACAAAGCAATCCAGTTCAGATGCGGATTTGGACCAATCGATACGGCCGTCTTCTTTTTTCAGAAGAGGGGCATAGGTGGCATGGTCTGAATCTTGAGGGACTGGCTTGAGGGCGCCGTTTTTGAGACGATTAATGGTCTCGATGAGGAGCCGGGCGCCGTTCACAGCCAGACGGTCGTGCAGCGTGGCGGCCGTGTCAGTCGGTTCAATTGTGACCTTTGAAGACATCAGCATGTCACCTGTATCCATACCAACATCCATCCACATAGTAGTAACTCCGGTCTCCTTTTCGCCGTTAATGACAGCCCATTGGATCGGCGCTGCTCCCCGATATTTTGGAAGGAGAGAGGCGTGAATATTAATTGCCCCGATACCGGGAATCGAAAGAATCGTTTTTGAAAGTATATGACCGTAAGCAACCACAACAAAAAGATCCGGGGAAAGTTCCCTTATCTGTCGGACGAACTCATCCGTGTTTGCCTTTACCGGCTGAAATATAAGACATCCATGACGTTCTGCCTCAATCTTTACCGGCGGCGCTATAATCTTTCTGCCGCGGCCTCTGGGCCTGACCGGCTGTGTGACTACCGCAACGACCTTTTCGTTCTCCTCAAACAGAGCCTTTAAAGTGGGAACCGAAAATTCCGGCGTTCCCATAAATACGATTCTATAACCGGTCATTGTCAGATACTCCACATTATTTTTCTACCACATTCTTTGTGCCCTTCGTGGTTTATTTTCCCCTGATAATTTTGCATGAAATGGACAATTACAAATCTTTTTATCAAAAATGCTCTGATTTTACAATCCGAAAACGGTTTACCGCAAGATGGGCCTGACGGGTCGGTTCAGGAAGTCTGTAACCACGACAGGTCTCGAGAACAATCCGGATACTTTCTTTTAAAGTAATTTTATGTCCAGGGGAGATAAACATCGGTTTTACCCGTTCCCTGGTCCTGAGTACCGCGCCGATTGTTCGGCCTTGTGACTCCAACAGGCTATAACCCCCTTTTTCTTCCGGAACCGTGCCGTGTTTCCCTGTCAATCGTGTTTTCGCGCATCCAATGGTTGGGAGCCCCAATATAAGCCCCATGTGGGAGGCTAAGCCAATCCCCCTCGGGTGGGCAATGCCTTGTCCGTCAAAGAGGATTACGTCAGGGGTGTTTCGCAGTTTTTGAAATGCTTTGATAAGCACAGGGGCTTCGCGAAAAGTGAGAAGGCCCGGGATATAGGGAAAGTCCTCTTCCAGGGAGGCGTTTATTTCTTCTATTAGTTCCAGATCCGGAAACGTAAAAACTACAACCGAGGAGTAAGAAAAGCGATTGTTCCGTTCGCACGAGACATCGGCGCCCGCCACCAATTGTATTTGCTCCGTGAGTGGATCCAGTCTTATTTTGTGCCGAAGCTGTTCTTGGACCCGGACCGCTTCCTCGTATGAGAGTCGCCAGGGATGGAGTTTTTTGACGTGCATAGAACTTTTTGTAACACTTTAGCTTTTTAAAAAACTGGCGTACTTGTTTTGAACCGCAGAATGTCGAACAAGGAATTATGAACGTCAAAGTAAGTGATAAAGAGAAATCCTTCGAAATTCGATATTCAAATAATGCTCATTTGAATCAGCAAAATTGACTCTTTGGAAAAAATAGCAAAATTTTAAGGGGCTAAATTATTACGGTTTTTTTCATTAACCTTTCAAACGTTCGGCCGTCATATGTACAAACCAGGGGCCGGCGCTGATAAGGTCTCCTCTTGCTGTTGCTTTTTCTAAAAAGGAGGACAATTCAGATTCTTTTACACGAAACACCTCTATTTTTTCGGATTCATCAAGGTATTGAGGTCCGGGTACGGCGTTGTCGTCCAACTCAACCAGTGCGCAGCAGGCGGTTTCTCGAATAAGCGCGCTATTTGTAGTAAGGGGAGGGGATATTTCTTTTATCCTGCCGGAGTAGCCTGTTTCTTCCTGTAACTCACGCAAGGCGCCAGTCTCGACTGTTTCATCTCCATCTATAATACCGGCAGGGAAACCGATTATGTACCTGTCAAATATGACCCGGTATTGTCTAACCAACAGAAAATCTCCGGATTCCTTAAACCGCGGAATAATAATCACGGAGACCTGGGAAGCGATGCGTTCGATATAATCCCACCGAAGTTCGACTCCCTGATCATTTTTATAAAGTATCTGCTTCGGTTGGAACCATGAGCTCTTAGGACATTCTTTTATCTCTAATATTTTCATGGGCCATTCAAGAGCTCCGTAGCCTTTGTTATATCTTTTCGGATCTGCCCGGCCAGTTCCTCGGGTCCTGAGAATTTTTTCTCTCCCCGCAAACGTTCTATAAAATTGATTCGGATGCAATCGCCATAGATGTTTTTATCAAAATCAAGCACGTGGACCTCTACAGTAAAGGTATGGTCAGCAAATGTGGGGCTATAACCGATATTGGCCACCCCTTTATAAACGGTTTGGCCGTACTCCACGGTAACAGCGTAAACACCTGTCCTGGGGCAGAGTTCGTTGTGGCTTTTTATATTGGCGGTCGGGAAACCAAGGAGCCGTCCACCGCGATTGCGCCCGGGCACGACGGATCCGCGGACTTGATAATGCCGCCCCAGGAGTTTTTGGGCATCTGAGACCTTGCCGGCCACGATCAGGTTTCTTGCTTTGGTACTGCTGATCCTCTCAGCTTCAGGGCCTATCCATGGCACAACCGTGACATCAAAGCCGCAGGTTGCGCTGAACTGTTTAAGGAGATCGACTGACCCTTCTCTGTCTTTTCCAAAGGTGTAATCCGGTCCGACCAGAACAGCCTTCATTCCGATTGTATTACACAAGATATCTTTAACAAAGCGCTCCGCGGAGGTCTTTGCGAAATCAAGGGTAAACCGGACACAGATCAAGATGTCGATGCCGGCTTTGGCGATCAATTCGATCTTTCGTTCATACGTTGTGATAAGAGGCGGACATTTTTCGGGATTCATTACCTTGAGCGGGTGCGGGTCAAAAGTCATTACAATAGACGGGCCGTTTATCTCCTTTGCCTTCTCAATGACTTTGTTTAAAAGGGTTTTGTGGCCGAGATGGACGCCGTCAAAATTGCCGATGGTAATTGCCGAGTTTGTGAACGGATGACCTATATTTTCGATTCCTTCAATAAGTTGCACGGATAGTCTCCAACATAAATAAATTAGCTTGACAAAAATAGAAAAAAATACATATAAAACATTTGTTTTTTTTTATCAATACTTCTTTTATTCCCTATTTTCTTCCGGATGCCGAAGTGGCGGAACTGGTAGACGCGCTAGGTTCAGGGTCTAGTGGGCGTAAGCCTGTGCGAGTTCGAGTCTCGCCTTCGGCACCAACCTCTAAGAATTACAAACAGTTAGATTGGATTTTGGATAGGTGGGTGCGGATTTAGATACCATCAACTATTCGGGAAAAAGAATTCTCAAAATTTTATGTTACAGGAGGATGGAATTTATGAAAATTAAAAAACGAATAGCGCTCGTTGCGCATGACGAGAGGAAAAAGGATTTACTCGAATGGGTTGAATTTAATGTTGAAAAGCTTTCAAATCATGAGCTGTGGGCTACAGGAACCACCGGAGGGTTAATAGCGGAAAAATGTGCAATAAAGGTTTCAAGATTAAAGAGTGGACCTTTAGGCGGGGATCAGCAACTCGGAGCAATGATTGCAAATGGTGAGCTTGATATTTTGATATTTTTTTGGGATTCAATGGCCGCCCATCCTCACGATGTTGATGTTAAAGCTTTGCTTCGCATGTCTGTTTTATACAATGTGGCGACAGCCTGCAACCGATCAAGCGCGGATTTTATAATATCCAGTTCGTTATTTGATCAAGATTACGAACCGATTTTGAAAGATTATAGTAAATATCTTCAGAGAGAATTTTAGACTGAAGAGGCAGGCCCGACAAAAAAATGTCGCATTTTTCAAAGCTCTCGATATCAACATTAATCGGTTTGTACTGAATTGCTTTCATGGTTTGTATACCGCGGACCGACCGGCAACCCAGCCGGTAGAGAACGCGGCCTGCAGGTTATAGCCGCCTGTGTCGGCGTCTACGTCCAGGACCTCGCCCGCGAAATAAAGGCCCTTGACCAGGCGTGAAGCCATTGTGCGCGGGTCAACTTCTCGCGTATCCACCCCGCCCGCGGTGATGATCGCCTCCGCAAAAGGGCGATATCCTGTCACCGTTAGGCGAAAATCCTTCAGCCACGTCCGCAGCCGTTTACGCTCCCGGGCCGTGATCTGATGTCCGGCCTTGTCCGGGGAGATGCCGGTCAGATCTATGCACACGGGGATTAGTTTTTTAGGGAGCAGCTCTTTAAGCAGTGTGCGAAAGTG
>JAUVFC010000086.1 GCA_030594505.1 Desulfobacterales bacterium | reverse complement strand
TAGGTTCGTATCAAAAGTTCAATAATCTCATTGGAACCATTCCCTAACACAATCTGCTTGGGGGATACATGCAACTTTTCCGCGAGGCGATGAATCAGATAATATCCGCTTCCGTCCGGATATCGATGTAGACGTGCAAGATGGGCTGTTATTGCTGCAACAGCCTTTGGGGACGGCCCTAAGGGATTCTCGTTTGATGCCAGCTTGATCGAATCCTTGATGCCGTATTCTCTTTCCAGTTCTTCGAGAGGTTTTCCCGGAGGATAAGGTTTGATCTCCGCTATATAAGATGGTACGCGCGGTTTAATTTTCTTTTTCTCCTTTTGTAACCGTTCAAATTCAAGGTTCAGCGGTTCACGGTTCTGGGTTCACCGTTCACGGTTACTTTTTTCGTTAACCTTCATTAACCCGTAACCTTGAACCTCTGAACCTCTGAACCTAATAACCTTGGTTACGCTTTTTCTTTGTAATCTCGCATACCAGAAACATATTACAAAAGTCAAACCTATTGTTGCTCTGCCATGCCAATGCAGGGCCGAAGCCCTGCGCTACTTGGTTATTTCTCAAGGGAAGTTGAATGTAAAAAATAGAATTGAAAGGGTTGATTTAAAATGTCTTATGGTTTATAGCTACCTGCGGCATGATCAGCGGCAAAGTTAAACTTGGGTTACTTGCAATTCTCATCGTATTGGGAGTCGTTTCCTTTATTTGCCGCGATCCCGTTCTGGACTCTCTTATAAGATTTTATCATTTCTCCACTGATCGCGAAGCGATTAAGGCGCTTCTGCTATCCTATGGGGGATTGGCGCCTCCTCTCTTTATATGTATTCAAATACTACAGGTGCTGTTAGCCCCTATTCCCGGCGAAACAACAGGTTTTATCGGAGGATACCTGTTCGGGGTATCTTCCGGTTTTATTTACTCTACCATTGGCCTTACATTAGGTTCATGGATCAATTTTTCATTAGGACGGCTCCTGGGAAGACGTTATGGTACACGAATCATTCCGTCCCGCTACATCAAAAGATTTGATTCCATAATAAAGCACCAGGGAGTCATTGTCTCTTTCATCCTTTTCATTCTACCGGGATTCCCCAAAGATTACCTCTCCATATTTTTAGGTTTCAGCAGCCTTTCCACAAAAGTTTTTCTTCTGATGGCAGGTGTCGGCCGGATGCCCGGCACATTTATGTTGAGCCTGCAGGGATCACAAATCTACCAGCAAAATTACGGCACCCTTGTCATCCTTTTTCTCATCTCCCTCAGTTTTACTTTGCCGGTGATCTATTACCGCAAACAGATTTATCGGTGGATAGAACGTATTGACAAAAAGTAGATTTTTTTATTGTCCGGAAAATTATATCCGCAGATTTCACAGGTTTTTTATTTTTACAAGTGGGCCTGTTTTGAAATCAGCGTAATCTGTGTAATCTGCGGATCGATTAAGCTTTCTTGTTGACATTATTAGTCAAATTTGAAATAATATAGTTATGTTATCTTAGGTGAAAGGAGCCCCCGTCCTTGTCTCTCTGGACTTATCGTGAAGAACTGAGTCGTCAAAATAAAATACGTCGTTCTCTCTATGAACTGTTGCGGGATGAATTGGATCAGGTTTTGATCCAATACTGCCTGATAGATTCCTATGAAAACTTTTTAAAAAACAACATTCCTTATCCGTTTGTAGAGATGCGCGAATTGAAACCACGGGCCATTATTCCTAACATAGAGTACGAGTTGCACAACAAACTCCTCGTCCTCTTTCTTGAAGACTCAATCCCAAATGTCCATAAAAAATATATCCGTTTTTTTGACGATAACAAAGTAACAAAGGAGAATCTTCTTAAGGTAAGGCACTTTCAATTTCACAAAAACTACCGACAGAATCTAAAGTTATTTGAATGCCCTCAATTCTGCTGGTTCGTAAGAGGCCTTCTCCCTGTTGATTATGCCCTCCTCATCCAGAGAGACCCGACCATAAAAGCAAAAAACAGATACGCCATCACCCACTTTCACGTGAGGATTGACTGGCCTATTTCAGAAGCAGCGGAGGACCTTGCCATCAGCCTGCGGTATATTCAAAAAGACCTATATGATGAAAAGGGGGAGGGTTATGCGGAAAATCTCCAGAAAAAATTTTTTGAGTACTACGGGCTGCACCAGTTGGCCGGAGGGAGACGAACCGCGGCATGCATAGCCACACAATACTTAAGACAGCTCCCCTTTATTTCTACCGTATATGTGGGGAGCTCGGAATCGAGGTCATTAAGTAAGATTTCAGAACGTGACCAGACGCGGCATGTCCTGATTAAATTAGACGAAGGTGAAATTACAAATATTTGCAAGACACACGGCATGAAAAAGGTGGCATTTGCAAAGTCTTACTTAATCGACAAGACCCGCGATGGAGGTGTGGCGATATTTCAAACTGCGTATTCGCATACTGGATATGCTCGGCCACCGGACGATGGTAAGATGAGAGAATTAAACAGTGAATATTTCTGGCTGACAGTCAAAAGCCAATATCTCATACCTCTGCCTGAAGCATGGGGAAAACCCCCTCTTGCATACAGTAAAATCTATTCTGTCTCTTAGAGACCTTTGCATAACTGCCATTATGAGCGCTATGCTTCACTTCGTGCCCGTGATGCGGCGTCAGGCTTCAAACTTTAATCCTCAAAATACCCAATGTATTCCTCCGGTTAAAGTTTTCGCCTTTCTTGCCTGACGAAAAAATGTCGCGTTATGCAAAGGTCTCTCGTAGCAGCGTTACTATCCTCATATATATTTTTAAAATGTCTTAGTTTGTATGATCGATGAACCGATACTTAAGTATATGTCAATTTCTCTATTTGATGGTTTCGCACAAAATGGACTTTTTACGAAACTGTCACTATTGGATATTTGCTAACAAAAAATGACTGACAACAAATCAAATAATTATACTGACCTATTCGTTTTTCAAAAGAAGATCCTGTCACATGCAAAAGGCTTTGCAGCCTATAACGTAAAGCGGATAAGAGAAATAATCCGCTACTTTTCAAAGCGCGCACTCGATCTATTCTATGCCGTGCCTTTTCTGCTTCACGTAAATTCCCCCCGCTTCCCAGGCTATGTGGAGAGTGAGATGATACCGTACGGGATTTATAGATTTCATCAATCCGGTCTCTGGGAAATCACGAAAAAAATTTTCAGGGTGACCCCCGGGGAAATACGGCATATCCTGCCCAGGTCTTACTCTATTCACGCACTTTATCTTATGGGGAGCCTGGGAACCATAGGCCAAACAGGTTACTCCGATCTTGATTACTGGATCTGCGTTGACACTTCCGAGATCGAAGAAAAAAAGCTTAGACTCCTTCAACAAAAAGCAGAGCTTATTAAAAAATGGGGCAAAGAGAATTTCGGGCAGGATATCAACTTTTTTATTATGGATATCAACAAGATAAAGAACAATGATTTCGGCCGGATTACCGAAGACAGTTCAGGAAGCGCCCAAAAAAGCCTCCTCAAAGAAGAATTTTATCGTACCCTTATTCTCATTGCAGGGAAGATGCCTTTCTGGGCTGTATTCCCTCCTGGTCTTACTGATAAAGAGTATCTTCACTCCATTGATATGACAAAACAGATTAAGAATATTAACTTTTTCGTCGATGACCATATAGATCTCGGCAACCTTTCAGCGATATGCAAGGAAGAATTTTTGGGCGCCTCACTCTGGCAATGCTTTAAGGCGAATTCCGACCCGATAAAGTCCATAATCAAGACCTCACTCCTGGTAGAACGCTTCTTTGCTGATGACGAGGGACTTCCGCTCTGCGACGAGATAAAGAAAGGGTTTCAGCGGGAACATTCTGAAGATCATATCGACCCATACTTACTCGTCTTTGACCATGCCTTACGTCTTTATGAAACTCTTGAAGATGAACCAGGGCTTGACTTGATCAGGAGATGCATTTTTCTGCGTCTAAACGGGATAGTGTCCATGAGGAGTCGTTTAACAGAAGGCCCGAAAAAGGCCTTGCTTGAAAAGTACATCATAGACTGGAAGTGGGACGATGAAAAGCTTAACCGTATGAAATCGTATGCACAGTGGTCGGAAACAGAGAAACTGGCTTTTGAAAATGAAATTCTAAGGAAGATATCGTTTCTCTTTGAATTACTCCAAAGCGGTCTAAAAAACGACCAACTCCCCAGCTTTAATATGACACCGGAGGATCTAATCATATTAAAAAATAAGATACGCGCCTGTTTTCAAAAAAGACCGGCAAAGATTCCGAAATGCTCGACATATCTCAAAAAACTGGCCGCGGGGTCGGGCTATGTGATTTCTCAGCAAATAGAAGAAAACGACAAAAGCAAATGGCTCCTGTCCCAGGGGAGTCTGTCCAATCAGAAGAGCGATCGGGGCATACTTTATTCCTCTCATAGTTTGATACCTGTCCTTGGCTGGCTCATTGCGAACGGTCTTTGCACAGATGTCTCATCAATATACTTCTGGTCTTTTCAGGGGGCCATAACTCAAATCCAGGGGCAAAAGCTCCTCAAAGAACTATATAATTTTTTTGAAAGCGGAATAGCGGCCCAGGGAGAAGCCTTTCTAACATTGCAAAATATAAAAATGTTCATAGCGCTCAACACAGGGCTATCATCCAACCAGGACACTCTCTGTCACGTGGACTATCTCATACAAAATACGTGGCAGGAACTGTTTCATTATGAGATAGATCTGACCCCCATTGAAAATGAGTCCCAAAAATGTTATCAAATTGTATCGGATATACAATTTTTCTTGCAGGATTTTAATAAAACAAAAGGGGCTTACAGGATCTATTCCCGCTGGAAACGGCTTGAGACCGAGGTCGCCGACTCAGTGGAAAATTTTTTCAAAGCCGCCTCTTTCAGTGAACTGATTACTGAACAAACAGAGAAAAAACAAAGGTAAAAAAAACCATGCCGGATATTTTTTGAATACCGTTTCCGGATGAACGGTACAGGGGAATCACAAAATGGAACAAATTACCTTTCTTGTTGTTGACGGTGAGGAGGAGTCCAAACAAAACGTAATAAACGCCCTCAGCTATCTCAAGTATAACAAGATATATACGGCAAACAACGGAAATGAGGCGTGGTCCATCTTACATATGAGAAAAGATGTCGGTTGCATAATCTCTGCCTGGGAGATGCCTAACATGAACGGTATAGCATTTCTCAGGATTGTCAGGGCCTCGGACCAGTTTTCCGATCTCGCTTTTTTCCTGGTAACAGACGATATAACCCGCGGGCAGGTTGTAGAGGCAGGCGAGGCAGGCACTACAGGGATAATTATTAAACCATTTACCATGGAGAACTTCAACAAAAAGCTCAACTCTATGAAACAACTCAGACACGAATTTGCCAACCTCGAATCACAGAAACACTTTGAAAAGGCTAAAGTGCACCTTGACAATAAAAATTATGAAAAAGCATTAAGCGAATTCAAAAAGGTCCTGGAATACACCGAAAATGCCGAAGTCTATTACAATGTAGGTTATATAAAGACATCTCAGGGGAACCATGAAGAAGCGATCATCGCTTTTAGAAAAGCCACGCAGATCAACAACATGTTTGCAAGGGCATACAGGGGGATGGGCACTGCGTACAAAAAGCTGGGCAGATCAACAGAGGCAGAAGAGAGCCTGCAAAAAGCCGCCGAAATCTACATGAACAAACAGATGGATGACAACGCGGAAGAAGTACTTAACGAAATCCTCCAAATTAATCCGAACACTGTCAATGTCTTCAATAGCCTGGGAATTATTTACCGTAAACAGGGCAAATTCGAAAAGGCCCTTGTGCAATATCAAAGGGCACAGAAGGTCGACCCCGATGAGGCAAAGATCCTTTACAACATCGGAAGATGTTACGTTGAGATGAAGGACTTAGCTAAGGCAAAAGAGGCCTTTGCGCAGGCCGTGGAACTCAGCCCCGACTTTGAAGAAGCAAAACAGATCTTAAAAGCCTTAGAGATAGGCGTATTTTAACAACCATGGATCTGTTAGCGCCGGCCGGTACGATTGAATCATTTTATGCCGCAGTTGAGAACGGCGCCGATGCCGTATATCTGGGGCTGAAAAACTTCAGCGCCAGGGCCTATGCCAAAAACTTCACTGTGAACGAGCTTGCCCTCCTCCTTCCATACGCCCGCAAGAAAGAAGTAAAAATCAATATCGCCCTTAATTCACTTGCCAAAGAAAGTGAGCTTCCGGAAGCGATCCGTACACTTGCCGTAATTAATGAGCTTAGGCCGAATGCGGTAATCATCCAGGATCTTGGGATATATCACCTGATCAAGTCCCACTTCCCCCGCCTGAACATTCACGGAAGCGTCCTCATGACCGTACACAATTCTCTTGGCGCCCGGCAATTATATAATATGGGCTTTAAACGGGCCGTTTTAGCCCGGGAGATGTCATTTAAAGAGATTGCCGCTGTGAGCAAATCGTGCCCGATCGAACTGGAAACCTTTGTGCACGGGGCGCTATGCTATTCTTATTCAGGACTATGTCTTTTCAGCAGTTACTTAGGGGGAAGGGGCAGCACTCGTGGACGTTGCACCCAACCGTGCCGTCGCCGTTACAAAGCGGGAAAGCGAGCCGGTTATTTCTTCTCCCCCAGCGATCTTTCAGTTATTGACTTCCTCCCGGAGCTAAAAAAATTAGGAATCAAAGCGATCAAGATAGAAGGACGAATGCGAAGCGCGACATATGTGGCCTCGGTTGTAAAAGCGTATAGAGTGGCGCTCGATTCCCTGGGAACGGATAATTCGACGGCAATTGACCAGACGAAAAAACTTTTGCAAGATTCAATGGGACGCCGTCTTAGCGCTGGATTTTATACGCCCGTAAGTCATAAGAATATCCTGGCGCCCAACACTTCGGGCAACATAGGACAATTCCTCGGCAGAGTAACTGGAGGGGCTAAAAACAGAATAACCATATGCATTAAAGACGCACTCTCTGTAGGAGATAGAATTAGAGCGCATTTCCCTGAAACCGACGAACGCAAGTCCGTAACGCTCCGGGGTTTGGCAATTGAGAAAAAAACCGCGACAACTGCCAAAGCCGGTCAAACCGTCACTCTCACCCTTCCTTTCCACTGCTCCCCGGGCACCGCTCTTTTCAAGGTGGACCGCGCTTCGTCGGAAATCAATCTTGCTCCCAAAAAGATATGGGAAGTGATAAAAAAAGGGGTCGGTGATATTCCACGAATGCCAAAGGCCATTTCAAACGCAAAAATCGAAAAGGTCCTTTCCTCCTGCAAGGGTCAAAAACCTCCCGGCAAAAAGCCGATGGAAACATTATCGTTCCGGTTCAATCTCACACAACATATCCCTGATACCAGACCATTGGCCGGCCACCGGATTATAATGAATCTTTCCAAAAGCGAGTGGCCCCGTTTTTCAAAGACGCTCTCTGTATATCAGAGACGGAAGGAATCAATCTGCTGGTCACTCCCTCCGATTATATACGAAAAAGATATCCCTTTT
>JAUVFC010000143.1 GCA_030594505.1 Desulfobacterales bacterium | reverse complement strand
GAAGGCGAAAAAGTTAACCGGAGGAATACATTGGGTATTTCGAGGATTAAATTTTGAAGCCTGACGCCGCATCACGGGGCACGAAGTGAAGCGTCAGCGCTCATATGGCAGTTATGCAAAGGTCTCATATTCTCCAGTCATCACGCTTTCCGAAGCTGACTCCGAGCAGCGTATCTGAAGTAACCCTCAGATTTATTAAATAATTTTCTAAATGAGCCGAAAAGTAACTTAGACAATATCCTTGTAACCTCAAGAGAATTATTTGCAAATTTTTATGGTTCATGATAAACATAGTGCCGTGAAGAAAACAAAATGCCATATATACTATACACTAACTGTTTTGTCTCTTTGGGGCCTTACATTGATACTTACTGTTTTATTTGCATCCGGAGGAGCTCATGCATTCAAACAACCCGAAGAGCACGTACCTGAGCGCTTGCCTGATCCGGGACACATCCCAAAGTCAGTCATTTCCCTAAATCCCGAGAACAACCCAACGCATATGATAATAGTTGATAAGGCATCGCAACAGCTCTTTGTCTTGGCCTGCGGAAAGGCCTTAAAAGTAGAACATGCCTTTCCGTGTTCCACGGGAATGAACAAGGGGAATAAAAAACGATCCGGAGATCGGAAAACTCCTGAGGGTGTTTACTTTTTAACACAAAAGTTCTCTACAAGAGAACTTTCTTCTACCTACGGGTGTCTTGCCTTCCCAATCGATTATCCCAACCCTATTGACACATTGGAAAAACGGGATGGCAACAGTATATGGGTTCATGGCACCAATAAACCGTTAAAGCCACGTGATTCCAATGGTTGCGTTGTCATGAATAATGACGACATTCGTACGGTCGCCAAATATATCAGGCTAAATCACACCCCTATTATAATAAAGGACAGGATCGAATGGGGTCCCATTGATCAAATATCGAAAGAGAAAAAAAGGGTTCCGGAATTCTTGAATGAGTGGACGCATGCATTCAAACAAAAGGATCGGAATTTGTATTTAGCCTGTTATAAGGATGAATCAAGCGTTAATGCTCCTCTGTGGGATGCTTGGAAGCTACTACACAAAAAACGGGAAAACGATACAAGACTCTTTGATCTGCACTTAAAAAATCTATCTTTGTTTAGACAAAGCAATGCAGTAATAGCCATGTTTGATGAAATGGTTACATTTCCCGATAACACTCTGCTAACAGGGACCAAGAAACTCTATTTGGTTAAAAATGATAACCACTGGAAGATAATTGGCGAAGCGTGGCAATCACCAACAAAAAACGACCTTGCCGCCGCCCTTGAAAAATTTGATCCGGGCCGTCATGCGATTACCAAACTCGTAAAAGGATGGATCAAGGCATGGTCGGAAAAAGATTTGGAAAGATATATCTCGTATTATGCATCCGATTTTAAACTTAGGCGTATGAACCGAAACGCATGGAAACGGTACAAGGGACGTCTTAATAAATTGTACGGTCCGATTACCATAACCTTTCAGGATTTTCAGATAAAGTCGGATCATGACAAAAGAGTGGTTGCTTTCCGCCAAAACTATAGCGCATCTAAAAGCAATTTGTCCGATGGGTACAAAGCTATCGGCATAAAAAGGCTTTTCTTAAAACGTGTGGGCAAAGACTGGAAAATCTATCATGAGACATGGGAGAGGCTTTGAAAATAGTTAGTTTTTTGAAATCGCTGAATAAAAGCAAACAGTGGACGATTCTTTGCGTGGCTGAGTCGGGGGATATATCATCCATGAAACTATCAAGGAATTCTCTTGTTATTATGGGGGCCTTGGCCGGAATCTCCTTTTTTATCGCCATTGTCATAATCATAGTCTACGCTGCCATTAAAGTCGAAAATTTACAGTTACGATCTTCTCTTGAGGCTGCTAAAACAGAGATGAATGATACAAGGGGAGAAAAAGAGAATCTTATGGCCCAACTTCTCATTTCGCGAGGAGATATCCATCCTAAACGGAAGGGCTCCCAACCATCCCGAAAAAAACCGGAACCCAAAAAATTGACTAAAGAGGCTGAAGCTGCCGCCCAGAAAGTTCCTCCGATTGATATGCGTGTCAAAAATTTCAAACTGTACAAAGACCCTGAGACCAATCGTGTCCGATATGAGTTTTTTCTACGAAACAAACAGCCACGAGAAAGCGCGACAGTGATATCGGGTTACACGTTTGTATTACTCAAACCCGCTAAAGGAGAGCCAACCTCCTGGCAGGTGGCTCCGAAGAAAGCCCTGCATGAGGGACGGCCAACAAATTTTAAGAAAGGCCAGTTATTTTCAATCGCTCGCTTTAAAGTCGTCCGGGGCTATATAGCGGATACCGAATCAGTAAATTACTGGGAAGAAGCGGTTATATTGGTTTATTCCTATTCCGGAAAACTTGTGCTGGAAAAGGTGTTCGCCCCGGAGCGCAAACTGCGTCCGAATCCATTAAAACCAACAACCGGAACATCACAACAGCAACCAACAACCGGGACATCACAACAGCAACCGACAACCGGAACATCACAACCAGAGGCTTCATTACCGACTCAAGCGCCACAATCTACTGAAGCATTAGATTAAAATGACCACCATAATAAATAAAAATACGCCTATATCAAAAACAATTTTATTGCTCTCAATATTGTTCTGTTCCTTTCTTTTCCCGGCGGCGACATGGGGGCAAAAGACACATGACGTCTATTTCAAAGGAACGGATTACGAACTCCATATCTATAAAATCTACGGAAAAACACCCGGGAAAACCATACTCCTTGTGGGAGGTATTCAGGGAAACGAGCCCGGAGGCTTTCTGTCCGCTGATCTTTATGCCGACATTTCCTTAGACAAGGGAAATCTGATTGTTGTGCCACGGGCCAATTTTCTTTCCATTCTCATGAATCGAAGGCAAATTAACGAGGACATGAACCGCAAGTTCGGACAGGATTCCAGGATAAACTTTGAAAAAAAAATCGTCTCTATTCTCAAGAAGTTGATCGCTGAGAGTGATTGCTTTTTGAATCTGCACGACGGTTCCGGATTCTATTCCGACAAATGGGAAGGGCCGGACAGAAATCCCAAACGTTACGGGCAGTCGATAATTGCCGACTGCGAAACATTTCATGACAAAAAGACCGGAACGACCATCAAGCTGGGGGAAATGGCCAGACGCGTGGCTGACAAAGTTAATACGCATATAAAAAACCCAAAACATTTTTTCCACTTTGCCAATCACCGGACCGCTGATTCGAACACACTTCACGCGGAACAGCGCAGGTCGGCGACCTATTATGCCTTATACCGGCATACGATCCCTGCTTTTGGCATTGAATCCAGCAAATCACTCCCTTTAGCGCAGAAAGTACGGCACCACAATCTGGCTATCAATGCCTTTATGGAGCTCCTTGATATTGTCCCTGAAAATCCGGGAATCTATCTGGACCCGCCCCTGTTGAAATACCTGCTGATCGGTATTAATAACAACTATCCTATTGTCATTGCAAACCGCCGTACGCTTCATATTCACAAGGGAGACATCATAAACATCTCCCACATAGAAGCGAACTACGAGCGGGGACTAAGTGTCGACGTTCTCAACTGCGGAACGGTTAACGACTATAGAAAAAAACTCCGTATTACAAAATCGACACAGGCCGTAATACGCAAGGACCACTACCGTTGCGGAAACATCGACATTGTGGTCAACAACTCGAATGTGCCGGCTGTAACAGGAATTGCGGCTCCGAAGGTACGGTACTTTATTCTCAACGCTAACGGAAAAGAACAAATTGTTCGAAATTTGAGCTGTGTCACGCTTGTTAAAGGTGATATCCTCAAATTGGTCAATGTGGAAACGAATTTAAAAAATCCGTCCGATATTGTTGTCAACTTCAAAGGATTTGTGGGAAACAAAAAGAATAACACCGGAGAAGACCGGGGCTATCCGATCCATACCGACAAAGACTTGATGACTCGTTATTCTTTAAACAAGAAAGGTGTGCGGTATCAGGTCATTGTCTATCTGAAACGTACTAAAATTGGAAAACTTTTTGTTAATCTGGCGGATCCGTTGCTCGATTATCTCGTTTTAGAACTAAATCAAAAAAAGAGACAGTGCATCCTCCCGGGCGAAACCTTGACAATAGGAGCCGGAGACACTATTAAGATTATGGATATCAAGACCAACATCAATAACAATATCGGGGTATACACCTTTTTGGAAGGTCCTAATGGATTAAAGGCTATGGAATGTATCACAGGGGAACCATTTCTCATCCACGATCAGATTCCAAACAAAGCCGCCTCCAATGATACTCAGCAATATAGGATATTAGTACAGCGTGAAAACAGAGTACTCGGCTGGATAAATGTTGATCTTAAATCTTGATGACTTCGTAAAAAGTCTACAATCTTAAGGAATTTTCAAATGGCACGTATAAAAGACCGGCTATCTATTATCAATAAGGATCTCAATATAGAAGGCATTCTGCAATTCAAAGGAAAAATGATCGTTGAGGGGGCGCTTCAGGGGGCGCTTCAGGGAGAACAGGCTCTAACGGTCAAGGGAAGTCGTGTATGTGCGGACGTAAAGGTTGACGAAATTACTATTGGGGGCTCCTTTGAAGGGAACATCGTTGCTTATAAGAGGTTAAAAATATCATGTACCGGCAATGTCACCGGCACACTATTTTGTAACACCTTCATCATAGAAGCAGGAGGGATTCTGAACGGCGAAGTAAAACAGCTTGCCCCAAAAGCTGTTCTCTCATCTTTAGAGACAAAGAAGATAGGATATACACCTTCGTCGCAAACATTCACTTCACCGTAAACCAGAAGCGCCTTCTAACTGAAGCAACCGCCTCTTTAACTCCGGTCCTCCCCCATATTCTCCCAACCTCCCCTTTGAGCCGGTCACGCGATGGCAGGGAATAACAATCGGAAACGGATTGCGGGCCATTGTGGCGCCGACAAACCGGGCCGCTTTCGGGCGTCCTATACGTTTGGCGATCTCACTGTAGGATCGAACCGATCCGTACGGTATGGTCGCTGTCTCGTAAAGAACTTTTTTCTGGAGCCCCGTCAGATTACTCAGGTCAAGTATATCCCAATCGCACTTCAGCGGCTTCCCCTGAAAATAGGCCCGGATTTTC
>JAUVFC010000150.1 GCA_030594505.1 Desulfobacterales bacterium | reverse complement strand
GTTAGACCGGCATCTATCGATTCCCCTTTGCGTTTTTTCTCTTCTTTTATCCGGGGCCAGTCAGGATGATTGGTCCAGTGGTTGAACGCCTCCGGATGAGGCATCAGACCGAAAATCCTTCCGGTAGGGTCACAGATTCCCGCGATATCGGCAAGTGAACCATTCGGGTTAAAGGGAAATCGTCCTTCCGCGGCTTCTCCATCCGGTGCGGCATATTGAAGAACCACCTGATTTCCTTGTTGGAGTCTTTGCAGCGTTTCCTGGCCGGTATAGAATTTTCCTTCACCATGGCGTATTGGGAGTTCAAGAGTAGTGAGTCCCTTTGTGAAGATACAGGGGGCCGCGGGGTTGGTCTTCAGCCAGGTCCAGTCATCGCGAAAATTGCCGCAGTCATTAAACGTAAGCGCCACGGATCGCCCAGTGTAATCTCCATTATAACCGGGAAGCAGTCCAAGGTTGACCAATGTCTGGAACCCATTGCATATGCCGATAATCAGTTTGCCGTCTTCTATGAATTGCTGAAGCTCTTTGCCGAGGTTGTATTTCAGGCGCACAGCCTGCACTACGCCGGCGCCGTGATCATCACCCCAACTGAATCCTCCCACGAACGCAAGGATATGAAAGTCGGCAAGATGTGCCTCCCCATTAATGAGCGAATTGATATGCACCCTTTTTGAATTGCCTCCGGCCAGATCAAAGGCGTACGCGGTTTCAATATCGCAGTTAAGGCCGTAACCTGTGAGGACCAATACACGGACGTCTTTCATACAAGCCCTCCAAAGGGACGCTTCCATGCCGCTTTCAGGTCGGAAACCGGGACACTGATCAATAGGCTCCTGTCGAGCCCGTTAATTGTCAGCGCCGGTTCTTGTGTCACGGTTCCGATACACGCGTGTGGTATGCCCTTGAACATATTCTCAAACGCTTGTTGATTGCCGGGGTCAATGGTAACGATAAACCTTCCCGCGCTTTCGGAATAAAGAATTTTATCGTTTCGGGTAATGCCTTCTGTTGGGACCCCGGAAAGATCGACAGCCATTCCAAGACCGCCCCCCATGGCGACCAGAGAGAGGTGAACGCCGAGCCCTCCCCGGTAAATCCCGTGCGCCGATGCGATTAGTTCATTTTTTATGGCGTTATTTACGGTACGATAACAATGCATGAATGAATCAGGAGTCACTTTTGGGACATTCAGGCCGGTTTCCCTGAAATGTTCATAATATTCAGACCCTCCCAGTTCGTCTCCGGTCATTCCAAGGATATAGATTAGATCTCCGGCACACTTTGCGTCCATGGTAACGCACTTTGAGATATCCGGAATAACACTGTTGGCGGTAAACTGAAGGGTGCACAATGCTGAGACCTTGTGTGTTTCACCATATCTTCCTTTAAGGTGGCCATCCACGTACATGCTGTCTTTGCCCGAAAGGAGCGGGACCTGGCAGGCAAGACAGATATCCCGAAGCGCCCAGTTGGCCCGGACTAATTGGGCGGCCTTGTATTTTCCGTCAGGATTTTTTCCCGGATGGTATTGTATGTTCGGCCAGCAAAAGTTGTCCACACCGCCGATATGGTCGGGATCGCCTCCCACGGCTATTACCTTACGGATCGCTTCATCAATGCTGCAGGCTGCCATGTTGTAAGTATCAATCTTTGAATAGGCCGGGAGAAACGCCTGGGTGGTTGCGAGGCCGCGCATGGAGTTGAGCACGGGGCGTATTACCACGGCATCGGAGGGAACATCGCGGTCTTTGCCGACAAGCGGCTTGATTACACTGGTCCCCTGTACCTCGTGGTCGTATTGCCTTGCAACCCATTCCTTGGAGGCGATATTGGGACGAGCCAGTATGTCAAGAAGAACTTCGGATGCGGCTTTTGGTTCCGCAAGGACGGGTTCTCGGAGTCCGCGGGCTTCCGGCGGCCGCCACTCCGCGTCAAAGACCCATTGCGGGAAGTCGGACTCCATGAAATCGATATCAACATACGCACAGGTCTTCCCATTGTAGGTAATATGCAGTTTCCCTGAATCGGTATACCTGCCGATTATTGTACTTTCCACGGCATGCTTTTTCGAAAGCTCGAAAAAGCGGGCCTCATGTTCCGGCCTGATCGCAACCGTCATCCGCTCTTGTGATTCGGATACCCATATTTCCCACTGGTCAAGACCTTCGTATTTTAAAGGGATTTTTTCCAGCTCTACTATGCAACCGTTGCTGAACAGCGCCGATTCTCCAATGGAAGACGAGAGTCCGCCTCCGCCGTTGTCCGTGATAAAGGTAATGAGTCCCTCATCCCGGGCTTCCAATAGAAAATCGTGCATCTTCTTTTGAGTGTACGGGTCGCCGATCTGTACGTGGCCCGCCGGGGTATGCTCGGAATAGCTTTCCGAAGAGGCTGTCACCCCGTGGATGCCGTCTTTTCCCACGCGGCCGCCGCACATGATGATAAGGTCGCCCGCAGAGGTGGTTTTCTTTTCGCAGGGGGTGTCATTGATTTCCGAGGGCATAAGACCAAGGGCGGTCACAAAGACAAGGCATTTGCCCATATATCCGTCGTCAAAAAGTACCTGGCCGTAGAGAGTCGGGATGCCGCTTTTGTTGCCGCCGTCGCGCACCCCCTCGATAACGCCGTCCAAAAGACGCCTTGGATGGAGGTGGGGTCGGAGATCTCCCGCGTAATTTCTCGGTCCCACACAATAGCCGTACATCCCCATAATGAGCTTTGAACCCTTGCCCGTACCCATCGGGTCCCGATACACCCCGACAATGCCGGTAATAGCCCCGCCATATGCCTCCATATTGGAGGGGGAATTATGAGTCTCGCCCGTGATGACATAATAGTGATTCTCGTCAAACCTCCCCACGCCCGCGTTGTCCCAGAGGACGGAGATTACCCACGGTTTCTGTTTTTTGATCTCCAGGGTGGGGCACTCGATACAGGTCTTGAACAGATTGTTGACGTCTAGTGCCTCACCGGTGGAAAGGTCCCGGTAATGAAACAGTCCTTTAAAGGTGTTGTGATTGCAATGGTCGCTTCGGGCCTGGGAGATGTATTCCAGCTCGATGTCGGTGGGGATATCCAGTCCGATCTTGCGACGTTCTTGCAAAACATCCTCGCGTAAAAAATACTCCATGATAGTGGGGATGTCATTAGGATTCAGGGCCAGATTTCGTTCGTCGCTGATTTTAGCCAGATCTTCATTGCCGGGAATCGGTATGGTGGTCACGGTTGGTTGATGATCGAGCCGCACCTTTGGTATGATTATGCCGACTCCGGTGTTGGGATCCCATTCATTGCTTGAAAAGATACGCCAGGTCTGGATTATGTCGTTGGCCAGGAGTTCGCCGGCTATCCTATCGGCATCCTCAGCAGTAAGGTCTTTACCTTTTACACAGTATCTCTTAGAGGTGTAGATCGCCTCATCGGGCTTGAATTGAATCTTGAGAAAGTCTTCAATTGCCTCCCGTGCAGTACTCCCCGCGTTGTCCCGGACGCCGGGGCGATAACCTATCCACAGAACCCAATTAAAATCGATATCGAGCGGTTTGAAAGAAGATACCTGCGTAACCGGGTTGGTAAATATATCTTGTCGTATTGCTTTTAGTTGATCAGAAGTCAGATCCGCATCAATGGTCAAAATATGCACCGTTCGGACAGACGTAAGGTCAAGGCCGAAATAGTCTTTTGCCTTGCGACAGAGTGCGGTCCCTTCGGCGTCAAGGAGTTCCGGCTTTAAGGTGATTTCCAATCTTGTTGCCATTTAATAAAACTACCAGACTTTTTATATTGTGTCAAAGTCTATCCGCAAGCCTGTCCGCATCAGGTACTTCAATATTTTTCTTGACTTAAACGACACAAGGTTTATATAAATTTCAGTTCTTATCAACTGAGGCAGTTTCAAAACGTCCCCTTTTGCCCAATCTCTGCGTCAGGCTCAGATTTTAATCCTCGAAATACCCAATGTATTCCTCCGGTTAAAATCTTCGCCTTTCTTGACCTTGGACAAAATTGAACATTTTGAAACTGCCTCACTCAAAACATTTACATAAAAGCTATATGATTGTAAGAAATAGTATAATTATTTTATTGTTAGTTCCTTTGTTGTTTTCTTCAAGTGCGGCGCGAGGGGAACTGCTGGATCGTGTTGTCGCTGTGGTCAATAATAATATTATTACACTTTCCGATTTGAATGAACTGTATCTTCCCTATGCGGAACGCATTTGGGGACTTGCCTATCCTTCAGAAAAAGAACGAGAGCTTTTGTTTGAGGCCCGTAAAGGAATTCTGAATCGACTTATTGAGCAAAAATTGGCAGATCAGGAGATATCCGCAAAAAGGATTCGAGTAAGCGACGATGAAGTAGATAACGCCCTGGAACGAGTAAAGAATGAAAACGCTTGTACTGAGGAAGAGCTTGTCAAGATGCTTGCCAGGGATGGATACACATTAGAGGAATATAAGGAGCGACTAAAAGAGCAAATTCTCCACGCCAAGTTGGTTAATTGGGAGGTCAAATCAAAGATTGCAATAACAGAGGATGAAATATGTAATTATTATAATAAACATCAGGAATTGTATAAAGGGAAGAGCCGGTATCACATACGCAGTATCTTTTTGAAAGTGTCGCCGTCAGACGACGAAGGTCAAGTGGCGGCTGTTATTAGGAGGGGAGAGGATATTGTAAAAAAAATAAGTGAAGGACTTCTCTTCGAAGATGCAGCTAAGGAGTTTTCCGAAACAGAATCTGCTGCAACTGGCGGTGATCTTGGCTTTTTTACACTTGGCGAGTTGACCACCGGTCTGAAAGAGGTTGTTCAGGGGCTTCAACCCGGAGAGATTAGTCCTGTGCTGAGGACTCCGGCCGGGATTCAGATCGTAAAACTTGTGGAAAAAGAAGATATGCCCGGAAAGTCATCTGAGGAAGCGAAAGCGGAAATCCACCAAAAGCTTTTTCAGTCTATAGTGGATAAAAAGTATGAAGAATGGTTGAAGGGGTTGAGG
>JAUVFC010000190.1 GCA_030594505.1 Desulfobacterales bacterium | reverse complement strand
CATTACTTATATTGAATTAAATGTAAATCAGGAATTCATGAACAGATTCAATGCTGCCAGGTTTCTTCCCCATACTGATCCTTTGCTTTTTAGCTAATCTTTACTCACTGGTTCCACGCTAACCGCACAGACCTTGAATGCCGGTATTCGAGCGACAGGGTCAAGAGTGTTTCTGATCAAAACATTGACTATTGCTTCCCGAAAATGAAACGGCATAAAGACAATTCCTTCCGGGCTTTTCCCGGTAAGACGGGCGCGTGTGGCAATCTCTCCTTGCCGGGATCTTATCTTAACCATACTTCCGTTCGCTATCCCCTTCTTTTCCGCGTCCAGCGGATTAATCACAATGATCGATTCAGGACAAATCGTACTCAGACCATCTACCTTGCGGGTCATGGTGCCGCTGTTGTAATGGTAAAGAACTCTTCCTGTCGAAAGAAGAAAAGGATATTCTTCATTTGGAAGTTCACCGGAGAGGATGAATTCCACGGAGTGAAACAATCCTTTTCCACGGGTAAAACTATCTTTGTGTAGATACGGCGTGCCGGGATGTTCCCAGTTCGGGCACGGCCACTGGAGACCATTCTTATTGAGGCGTTCGTAGTGAATCCCGCCGTAAATCGGGACAAGACAGGCGATTTCTTCCATGATCTCTTCAGGGCTATCGTAATTCATAGGTACGCCCATCTTTTCAGACAGGTTGCAGATGATCTTCCAGTCCGGTCTGGAATCACCCAGGGGGTCCAATCCCTTTCTCACTCGTTGGACCCGTCTTTCCGTATTGGTAAAGGTGCCGTCTTTTTCGGCAAAACTGGCAGCAGGAAGGATTACATTGGCTAACTTTGCCGTCTCTGTCATGAAGATATCCTGAACCACCAGAAAATCTAATTTTTTGAGAGATGCTTCTACATGTTTTGAGTCGGGATCGCTAATAACAGGGTTTTCTCCCATGATATACATCCCTTTTATCTTTCCTTTCAGAATAGCGGGCCACATATCTGTTAGAGCCAAGCCTGGTTTTGGCGGAAGTTTCTTGCCCCAGACCTTTTCGAATTTCCCGGCGGTCTCCTGATCGGAAATATACTGGTAACCAGGAAGTACATTTGGAAGAGCACCCATATCGCAGGCCCCTTGCACATTGTTTTGACCTCGCAGCGGGTTAACCCCGCCTCCTTCGATTCCTACGTTTCCGCACAACATGGCGAGATTGGCAATCGATTTAACATTATCGGTGCCGAATGCATGTTGGGTGATACCCATGCAATATGCGATAGAACCTCTTCCGGCTTTGGCATAAAGGCGCGCAGCTCTGATAAGGTCTTTTGCCGGGATGCCGGTAACCTGTTCAACAAATTCCGGGTTGTATTGCATCACCGTTTCTTTCAAGGCCATAAAGTTTTCTGTTCTGTCAGCCACATAAAGGATATCATATAGATCTTCATCAATAATTACGTTCATCATGCCGTTTAACCAGACAACATCCGTGCCTGGCTTTGGACGCAGCCAGATTTCGGCATACTGCACTATTTCAATCTCACGGGGATCAACCACAATCAGTTTTGTTTTCTTTTCTTGTATGGCCTTTATCATACCAAGGGCTATGGTAGGATGATTTTCAGTGGGATTGCTTCCTGTAAGAAGGATTACATCCGCCTTTTTAAAATCAGCTATCGGGTTGGTCATAGCCCCGCTTCCAAACGATGCGGCCAGACCGGCCACAGTGGGGGAATGTCAGAGTCGCGCGCAGTGGTCAACGTTGTTTGTGCCTATTACTGTGCGCATGAATTTCTGCATGAGGTAATTTTCCTCATTGGTGCATTTTGCCGAACTCAAACCGGCCAGACTATCAGGATCGTTTTTCCTTAGTTCCAAAAATTTTTGCGCGATAAGGGAAAACGCATCTTCCCAGCTTACCTCCCAGAAATATCCACCTTTTCGGACAAGTGGTTTATTTAATCTGTCGGGATTACGAACAAATTCTTTTCCAAACCTTCCCTTGACACAGAGATTCCCGAAATTTGGGCTATCCTCAGTATCAGCGGTTACTTCAATAATTGAGTCTCCTTTCATGTTCAAGTCAATGGTGCATCCGCAACCGCAAAACGGGCAGACTGTTTTGACTTTTTTGATTTCACGAGGAACAACAGAAAAAGAGATCGATTTTTTTGTCAGACCGCCGGCCGGACATTCATCTACGCAAGTGCCGCAAGAAACGCACTTTTCGTTAATAATGATGGAGATTTGTTCAGGAAGTCCGTTATTGTCAAAATTTGTCCCGGTCAGCTCCAATGCGCCATATTCACAGCTATTCTTGCAACGCTGGCAAAATATACACTTATTGGGATCAATAATAATAAAAGGATGACGGCTGTCGATCTCGTATTGTCTGCGTTTTAGCATACTGGATATACGAAATCTTACTCCGTATTCTATGGATAATTCACGCAACTTACATTTGGAAAGAGCTGTACATCCACACTGCAGGCATCGTTTGGATTCACGAAGCGCGGTCTCCTCAGTAAATCCCAATTCTATTTCATCAAAATCCAGGATGCGTCTTTCCGGCGCCCGCACAGGCATCTTTTCTCCCAGGCGTATCGGAACATTTTCAAAGTTATGCAGATCAACATCCTCGAATTTTTTGCCCTTTGTGAAATTGAGTTGCCGTTTTGCGCGGTACAGCGGTTTTTTCTTAAGATATAGATGTATTGCTTTAGCCGCCTTTCTCCCTCCGTTGATTGCCTGGATAACCGTTCTTGGGCCGCGTACAGCATCTCCTCCCGCAAAAACTTCTTTCTCCGAAGTCTGAAAAGTTTGAGGGACGGCAATAATAGTTCCACCGGGAAGGACACGCGGTTTTACCCCTTCATCCGGAAGTTCCATCCAGGAAAGGTCAGGGGTCTGTCCGGTTGCCACAATTACAGTATCTGCTTTACGGGTCTCTTCGGATCCGGTATCAGGAATCGGCAGGCGCTTTCCTCTCTTGTCTGGTCGACTCAATTTCATACGGACTGTTTCAAGTTCAAGAAAGCCTTTCTCTTTCTTTATCTTTGTAAGCCCTGTCATAAAGATAAACTTGACACCCTCTTTTTCGGCTTCAATGACTTCTCGATGGCTTGCCGGCATCTCCATCATTGACCGTTGATATATAACAACAACTTCATCTACGTTGTCCATCCTCACACAGGTCCTGGCCGTATCTACGGCAGTATCTATCCCTCCTATTACGGCTACTCTTCTACCTGCGGACGGCATCAACCCCATGCCGATGTTCTTAAGAAATTCAGGGCCAGAAATAACCTCGTCTAACTCATCTCCCTCAATCCCCATCTTTTGATTTCGCCAGGCGCCAATGCCAAGAAAAATAGCCTCAAAACCGCTTTCCTTCAGGCTCTTAATAGTAAAGTCAACTCCAAGCCTCTTTCCGGTTTGTGAACGGATGCCTGCTCTGAGTATACTTTCTATCTCTTTGTCAACGATTTTTTTGGGAAGACGGAATTCAGGGATCCCATAACGAAGCATTCCTCCAAGTTGAGGCATTGCCTCAAATATAGTTACCTCATGACCCATATAGGACAGATAATAAGCAGCGGAAAGTCCGGCAGGTCCCCCACCGATTACAGCAACTCTGTGTCCTGAGGATGGTGGAGTAGGCAAAGCACGCGTATCTTTGTGATCGGCGGCAAAATCCGCTACAAATCGCTTTAGATGATTAATGGAGAGACATTCGTCTACAAGGATACGGCGACATAGAGTTTCACAAAAATGTGGGCAAACCCTTCCAACGGAAAGAGGAAGTGGATTCTTTTCTTTGATAAGTTTCAGGGCCTCTATAAACTCACCCTGTGAGATCAGGCTGAGATAACCCTGGATATTGATATGGGCTGGACATGTCAGAGAACATGGCGCAATACAATCGCCATAATGTTTCGACAGCAGCCGTTCTAAAACCTGTTGTCTTGCTTTTGTAATTTGATTACTTTGAGAAGTTACCACCATGTTACTTTCCACAAGCGTGGAACAGGCGTGAACTAATTCTTCTCTCCCATCGACTTCAACCACACATATTCCGCAAGGGTGTTCTGTAGTTTTGCCCGGAATATAACACAGTGTCGGGATAAAAACCCCTGCCTTGAGCGCTGCATCCAATATTACCGTGCCGGGATCAACCCAT
>JAUVFC010000060.1 GCA_030594505.1 Desulfobacterales bacterium | reverse complement strand
TTCTTGTCAGCATAAGTTCGCTGTATCCCAACAGGGTGGTCAGGGGTGTGCGAAGCTCATGAGAGGCTATACTTAAGAATTCTGACTTGGCCATGCTGGTTTCCATCAGCTCATTCTGAATTGTCCTTAATTCCTGGTTGGTTATTTCCAATTCCTGTGTGCGTTGCCGTACCTTTTGCTCAAGGGTCTTGCTATGTTGATCTATTTCCTCCTTGGAACGTGTCAAATCTTCAGCCATCCGGTTAAAGGCGGTAGCCAAAGCGCCGACCTCATCCCTGGAACCTACAGTGGCTCTTTGGGAAAGATCCCCTGCTGCCAGTTTTTTAGTAACCTCTGTCAGGCGCCGAATAGGCATAATAATGGGGTTGGCCACTTGAGAGGAAAGCAGTATCCCCATGAGGATACCCATACCGGCGATCAGCAGACCGAAGTCAAAGATTTGAGACAGATGTGTGTAATAATCTGTCGCGTCATAACCGATACTTACCACGCCCTTAAATTCATCACCGATTCTTAATGGCATATCGACCATATATTTTTTTTGCCGAGGGAATAGACGGGTATAGATGTCCGCTCCATTGATAATTGCCCTGATCCCCTTGTCATCGGCGATCATGCCAACCCTGTTCAGGTCATTGGAGGCGATGATTCGACTGTTATCGTCGACAATCATGACCTGCGAAATAATCTCGGATTCTGAGGTTAACCTGTTTACTAATCTCTGAATATGGATCAGCTCATTCACATCCCGCATGTTTCCGATACCGTAACTGAGCGATTCGGTCATGATGCGGCTGTTTCTCTTCATCTGAGAAGCGAGTTGAATCCGATCTCCGGAGTATGCTTCCAGATATTCGCGCGATTCAAAGGCAACCTCCAGCGCCCCCAAAACCTTTTCATCCTTTTTAAGAGGGTAAACCGCTGAATAGACCTGTTCTCCCATCTTAGTGTCAAATCCGCTAACATAGTAACCCTGCTGTAATGCATCTGCAATGAGATGAGAAGACGCGACCTCCCCCACCTGCTCCCTGAATGTGGCGGATGTAATTCGCGAATGATTATCTATAACCCATACACCGAAAATCCCTTCGGTCAGCGATAATTCTTCCACCAGTGTTTGAAGGTTTACCTTTTCGGCAATACTTCTCTGGTTTGTGATGCTGATAATCAATGCACGGTTCAAGATAGCGGCATTATCCTGCATATTGGTAAGAAGGCTTTTTTTTTCATGCATGTAGCTGGCCCAGAAGGAGAGCAGCACAATGAAGACAAGCAATACAACCATAGCCGCTATAATCTTGGTCCGGATGCCCATGTCTTTTAGAGACGGCATATGTCAAATTACCCCCCCCTTTTGGCGCCGGCCTTATCGGCGAACCGGGTCGCTACAATGGGAATGGCTATGATGAACCACATAATCAAAAGAATTATAGAAAGAAACGCACACCGGCGATAGATGATGTATAATCTTTCATCTCCTTTTTTCAAAAATTTCTCGGCCATATTTCTTATTCTTCCGCTTTCCTTTTTTAGCGCGCGGAGGGCGCTGTCTTGACTTTCGTAGTTGTTTATAATTTCGTTAAACAACTGATTGTCTCTGTCCATCAATTTTTTAATCCTTTTATCCTTCTGTGCCCAGACCAGGAGATTTGAAACCGCTTCCTTGCGCTTATCCTCAAAAGAGCGTTCATTCGGAGGCTTGTGATAATTTCGGTAAATCAGGTATCCCTTTTCATGTATGCGAACCTCCTGCAAGGCAATGATGCCACGCTCGGGATTCATCTTTGAATATATGACCGCCAGAATATTTTTTTCCAAGTTTCTTATCTCAGCGATGTTTCTTTCAACAGCTTTATGATAAAGGACAAACTGATCAAACAATCGCTCATAGAGATTCATAGCCTCTTCCCAGACGGCAACGTCGAAAACCTCTCCCGGCTTTTCGGCAAATGTTGATTTTTCATAAAAGGAGAGTATTTTTCTTAAGCCGCCTATCTTATCTTTAACGTTGTCTAACACGTCCTCCTGATGGGACAGCGGACAAGTCTTCTCCTCTAATTTCATCTCTAACACTACGCCCTGTATCTGGTTTCCGTCAGCTATCAGACGGGTGTATTTCGGGATAGCTTTGACATTTAACAAAAGGAGTGTTCCGAGAAGGAGAGAAAAAAGAGTGCAGATACTAAAAGCGGTTTTAACCACCGTGGCGGTTTTCATCTGATAGACGTCCCTTTTCCCGCGTTAGGCTTAATCCTGTGTTCGATTCGCTTCCGGTATTTGTCATAGTCAAATTCCGGAGTCCAGTTACGATCGTGACACTTAATGCAGACCCTTTGGTAATCTATCTTTTTTCCAACCGGCAAGGCATCCTTGTCGTAAGGGCTATCTTTGTGTTTGCTGCCGGGCCCGTGGCAGGCCTCGCACTGGACACCCCTTAATTGCGGCGTAATCTTTTCGCTGACAAAACCCTGGGGTTCGCGATAACCCGTGGTGTGACATTTTAAACAGTACGGATTATTTTTCATCCTCCCCAGCCGCGCAAAGGCATTAGCATGGAGGTCCTTTCCCCATTCCTTAAAGTATTCAAAATGACACAGGCGGCATTTCCTGTTGCCGATATAATAAGGCCGTTCATCAGCCAGGACTTCGCAGGTGGACAGTTGGAACAGGCAGGTTACAGGGGGAAATAAAATTGTCCCGAGGAATAAGGCTATAAATATAATACCGATAAACAGGGGTTTGTTCATTTCAGACATCCGGCGCCGCGGATTATTTTTCAAGGGCCCCATAAAAAGTCTTATTTTGCGGTTCAAAATAGCCGCGAAAACATAGTATGTATATATCCGGCCTTAACTTACATGTCAAGATATCAACAAGTCATACCTATAAGTTACGAACTTTTCTTTCAACAATTCTTTCAACAATTGATTGACGAGCTAACGTGGGTCGGATATAAACTTCGCCATGCCAAAGATCCGAATACTTCCTGAAAACCTTTCCAATAAGATCGCAGCGGGCGAGGTGGTGGAGCGGCCCGCCTCTGTGGTCAAGGAAATCTTAGAGAATGCCATTGATGCGGAAAGCGCCAAGATCGTCATTGAAATAGAGGCAGGGGGGCGCAAGCTGATCCGGGTATCCGACAATGGGATCGGAATGACCCGTGACGACGCGCTCCTTTCCCTGGAACGGTATGCCACAAGCAAGATCTGGCAGGATGAAGACCTGTTCGCCATAGAGACTCTCGGGTTTCGGGGGGAGGCGATCCCGAGTATCGCCTCGGTTTCCCGGATGGACATGGTCACCCGAACCAATAAAAACGATGCAGCGACCCGGATCGCGGTTTCCGGGGGAAAGATCAAACAGGTTTCCGAGATTGGAGCGCCTGTCGGTACTATGATTACTGTAAGGGATCTCTTTTTAAATGTCCCTGCGCGGCGCAAGTTTTTAAAGACAGTTCAGACCGAAATGGGGCATATCACGGATTGTGTCACCCGAACCGCCCTTGTCTATCCGGACATCCATTTTAAACTAATCCACAACCACAAGACCGTAGGAGACTGGACAGCCACAGCCGACATCTCTCACAGGCTAATCGATATCCTGGGCCGGGACCTGTGGGGGAAGATGTGTGAAATAGATTATGAGAGCGATAATATGCGATTGCGCGGGTTTGCGGCAGCGCCCGATGCCTCGCGCGCCACAAAACGCGGCCTGTATGTGTACGTAAACGGCCGTTTTATCCGGGATCGGGTGATCGATCACGCTGTTATGGAGGCATATCGCGGCAGGCTGATGAAAGGGGTCTTTCCCACAGCGGTACTTTTTGTGAGAGTCCCTCCCACAATGGTTGACGTAAACGTGCACCCCGCCAAAAGCGCGGTCCGGTTTGCAGCGCCAAAACAGGTACATGATGGAGTGGTTACAGCGATCACCTCTGCTATGATGTCGCTGGATCGTCCCGGTGTAATGAAAAAATCGGTTTTAAGCCCCCTGGAAAGGTCTGTAGAACCGCGCCCTTCGTATTCACGCAACGCCACGCTGTTTGATCATCCCATACAGAAAACCGCTGCACCGCAATCTATTGCAATCGTAAAGGAGCCCGGACCAGAACCTTATGCAGGTCCGGCCGATGAATCAAAAAGTGTACCCATCCCGCAAGAAAAAGGATTTGCCGACCTCAGGCTGGTGGGTCAGATTCATAATTCCTATATTGTATGCGAATCCCGGGACGGGTTTATCATCATTGATCAGCATGCAGCCCATGAACGGATCCTCTTTGAAAAACTGAGAGATTCCTACACCCGATCCAGCGTTGCCTCACAAGGTCTTTTAATCCCCGAGCCCCTGGAACTCGGTCACAGAGAGGCTCCCATACTTGAAGGCCTTTTAGAGGACTTTTTAAAAATGGGGATCGAGATCGAGCCGTTCGGGGGACGAACCTACATGATTAAATCGGTGCCGGGGCTCCTTGTGGGAAAATCGCTTAAACCGCTGATTATCGAGATCGTAGAAAAGATTATTGAAACAGGCGCTTCTAAGGGAATAGACAAGGCAGTAGACACCTGTTTTGCGGTGATGGCCTGCCACGGAGCCATAAGGGCGAATCAAGCGCTTACCGTCGAGGAAATGGAGACCCTCCTGAGACAATTGGACGAACTGAACTTTCCCGCCCACTGCCCCCACGGTCGTCCCACCTGGGTGGAATGGACGCTGAGGGATATTGAAAAGGCGTTTAAGAGGGTGCTGTAAAGGACCGCTTTTCAGATTGTTTATCACACCCTCCCAAAATCATCCTCAAACCGCTCAATATCATCTTCACCAAAATAATCCCCCTGCTGTATCTCGATAAAGACCATCTCTTCTTGTCCGGGGTTTGCGACACGATGAGTCCCGCCACGGGGAATATCAACAGACTCTCCTTTTCCCAGGGGGATCTCTTTATCATCAAGGGTTACCACGGCATTACCTTTAATAATATGCCAATGCTCGCTTCTCTTCTGATGGCGCTGCAGGGAGAGCCTTTTGCCCGGATAGACCGTGATCCGCTTGACCTTATGATCCGGCTCGTCTAAGAGGACTTCGTAGAAGCCCCACGGGCGATGGTCTTCTTCCTTAAACTTGCCCGGTTCAGTGTTCATGCATCACCTCCACGCGCATAGTCTCACCCTCATCTACTGAGCTTAGGGAAGAGGGATCATCTTCCAGCTTGCCCAGGATATTGACTTCGGTGACCAGTCGACACTCATCTCCCTGGGAGATCGGCGTAGGACCAAATGGAATCGCGAGAGACTGGCCTTCCACCCAGAAACAGACCGTGCCGGGATCTACCACCTGCCGTGCGTCCGGTTCTAATTCAGTTTCAACGGGTACGCTAAAGTAAACCTCATCCCCCCACGTATGGGCGTCCGATTCACACGGTAACGCATCCAGCAGCTTGCGCGCGGTTGGTGTGTCCTTAAGAAGGGCGGTCACCTCGCCATTACTCCAGGAAATACGAATTCTCATCAGAAACCTCCTGTTATTATTTCTCTATCAATTATAGTGGTTTCGTAAAAAGTCATAAATTATAGTGTTTCCGCCACAAAACTTAAAGTAAAGCTTTAAGTCCTCCTCGCTTCAACCTCTAATCTCATCATTCGAACATGAATCAAAAATCCGGCCCCACGGGGAGTAGAATTCTTTATTTAATGCGGTCGCTGCAAGTTCCTTAAATCGTACAAATTGTCAATCCAGTTTACAATTTGTCATCTTTGGAGACGTGGGATGTTACTACCCCAGTACCCGAAGATTCAACGTATATCCATTCCCTTCTATATTTAACAGCTTATTATCCAGCAATTTCTTTAAATCTCGCCTCGCTGTTCTTTCGCTCACTTTTCCATATAATATGGTAAAGGGGGGTTTGTGTGATAAATCTGCAAGACTGAAAGGTTGCAACCGTTCCAATAAAATAGTCAGAAGATCGTGTTGTCTTTGAGTTATGGCCTTTTCGCCTTTAAGAAAGCTATAATAGTCACGCAGGGCAAGCGTGCGAATAAGAGATGTGATTCGTTCCCTAATATCCTCTAAAGAATCTATCGCTCCTCTGAAGAAAAATTCCATGAATGGAGTTATATCTTTTTCTTTATTCTTTATCGAATTAGAGAACGTCCAAAAGTATTCGTCCATGTTTCTGTAATAAAAATTTGAAAGCATTATTGGCACATATTTAATGCCCGCCGTACGTAAAAGTAGGGCTTCAATCAGTCGGGCTGTCCTGCCATTGCCATCACCAAAAGGGTGAATTAAGGCTAAATGATAGTGCGCCAGCCCGGCACGTATTGCAGGTTCTTCCTCTGTAATCTCTTTGCTGTTTATCCACGAAATAAATTCCTTCATCAGTGTCTTTATATCTGCCAGGATCTCAGGTGGGGTATAAATGCCTCCATGTTCCTCGTTGCCCACCTTAACAATATGATCTCGGTAGTGGCCCGGCCTATTGTATCGGTATTCTATATCTTTTGTAATTATATGGTGAACCTTTTTAACGATCTCTTCTGTCAGTTCAAAGGGAGATCCGGAAGGTTGTAAGCTTGCAACAAAATCATATGCAGCCTTAAGATTTCGGATTTCCCGTTCAGCCTGTGCGAGCTTCTCAGTGCTTGCCGGTTGAGAAAGGATCCGGTTGACCTCTTCTTCATTCAGGGGGTTCCCTTCGATAGCGGCAGTTCCGAATATTGATCTTCGGATTATCTCCTCTTCCAGCCTTGCGGCCAAGTTGGGCAATATAGGTAAATCACTGACTGTCTGATAAAGGATTTGTGACTTAATGATAGTTTTTAATAATTTGTCCCTATCAAACTTTCTGCTGAATACAAACTGCCCGGACTTGAAGGTCAACACTTTTTTGACCATATTATTGTCCACGTTTTTGTCACTCCTAATACATTAAATTAATTGTTATTATAATATAAGAGTGCTTTAATTTTGTCAACCGATTTGTCACAAATTTGATGACTTCGTAAAGAGTCTTTAGGGAAGAGAGAACTGCGGCGGGTAAAGCCTGGTGCCGTATCCTGCGGCAAAAAGGAGAGCTTTCACCTATTCTTTTTCCAGGATCTCCTTTATTTTCCCGGACAGCTGATTCATATCGAAAGGTTTCTGAATAAAACCGTTACAACCACGTTTCAATATCTCGGCCGCCTGGCCGTCTATGCTGTATCCGCTTGAGAGCAGGACCTTTATATCCGGGTTGATCTCTTTCATGCGGTCGTATGCTTCACCGCCACCGATATCGGGCATAACCATGTCCAAAAGGACTATGTCTATACCATCCCGATTTTTTCTGTAAACCTCGACGGCCTCTTTCCCGTCCCTGGCTGTTAGTACCCTATAGCCTATGGCCTCCAGCAAGTCCCTGCCTACTTCCAGGACTATCTCTTCGTCATCTACCAGCAAGACCGTTCCGGTTCCCTGAACAACTTGCTCACTGGTTTTGACAGGTTCCTTGATCTTCTTTTCCGATGCAGGCAGATAAACGCTGAAGGTCGTCCCTTCCCCTTTCTCGGATTCCACGTCAATATATCCGCGATGGCTCTTTATGATACCATAGGCCGAAGCCAGACCAAGACCGGTGCCCCGGCCCATCTCCTTGGTGGTAAAGAAGGGGTCAAAGATGCGTTCGAGGGTATCTTCATCCATACCCGTGCCTGTGTCGGTCACGGTTAACAGCGCATAGTTGCCGGGCCTTGGATCGTACATCTCGCTCTTCATATCCTTGTGGGTTATATTCAAGGTCCTCAAAACAATATTACCGCCGCCAGGCATGGCGTCTGAAGCATTTACAAGCAGATTCAAAAGAACCTGCTCTATCTGCGCGGCGTCAGCCTCTACTGTAAATAAGTCATCAGCAAGCTTACTGTGAATCGTAATCTCTTTTTTAGTCCTGCCAAAGGCCTCGGACGTCTCTTTCACTAATTGGTTCAGGTCAAGAGGTTTGACCGCATATCTGCCCTTCCTGGCATACCCAAGCAGATGTGAGGTTAGTTTCGCCCCGCTTTGAACCTGCTTTTCAATGTTCTGTAAGCGGTCGTAATGGGGATGCGAAGGATCAATATTCATAAGCATCAAAGAGGTATGACCTTGAATGCCCATGAGCAGGTTGTTAAAGTCGTGGGCAATACCTCCGGCCAGCGTGCCGATGGCTTCCATCTTTTGGGCTTGCTGGAGTCTGGCCTCAAGATTCTTTTTCTCTTCCTCTGCCCGCACATGATCGGTGATATCCTGTGCTACGCATACTACCCCTTCAATATTTCCCCCTGCATCTCGCATGACTGAACTTGAAAATAGCACGGGTATCCTTCTACCGTCTTTTGACAGATATGTCATTTCTATATTACTTACAAATCCCTTCTTAATTAGTTCTTCAAATCTTGAGTCCTTGAACAGATCTTCTCCTAAAACAGCGGCAGCCTGTTTCCCGATAAGCTCATCTTCTTTATACCCCAAGGCCTTACATGTCGCGCTATTAACTGTTTTGATCTTTGCTTCCGGATCAACAACAATCAAGGTGTCGATCATGTTTTTCATGATCTTATCCACATAATCGAGGGAAACAGTGGTCTCCTGTAAATTCTCGCTCATCTCATTGAATGAATCTGCCAGCGTGGCTATTTCATCCCCACTGCTGACACTTATTTTAGCGCCAAACTCTCTTTTGCCTACTTTTTTGGTTGCGTGAATTAACTCTGTTATAGGTCTTGTGATCCTATTTGATAAAAGAATTGATATAAGAGTCCCTGCCAAGATGAAAATAATCGCAAAACCCAGAACGGATTTCTCCAATTCAGATATTTCATCGTTTAGCGCCTCCATTGATACGCCTATCCTAACAACCCCCACCTGC
>JAUVFC010000217.1 GCA_030594505.1 Desulfobacterales bacterium | reverse complement strand
CTGCATGTCCCACGTCTCTTCAAGGATTTCAACCGACATGGTACCGGCAGCCAGCGAAAGAACCTCATCCTTCGTTAAATGCATGCCCTTTACTTCAGAAAAACTGCGCAGGTAAGTTCCTGCCTTTTCAATAGCCATTTTTTTGGCATCAAGCAAGGCGAAATTCTTGGCTTTTGTTTTTGTGTCGAGATCACCCATAACATATTTGCCGGTGGCTACGACCTCTTTTGTGGCCGCAAGAGCGGGGTTGTATAAAAATAAAAACATGCAAAACAGAACAGCAGATATCTTTATCATGACAAATTCCTCGGTTTGCGCGTTATCAACGGAGACCCCTTGATTTTATTACATGCCAGGTTGCTTTTTTGTGTATTTTGCGCCTTTTTGCGGCCTTATCAAAGTTCCATAACGTCAATTACAACTCTGGCCCCCTTTTTGGGAATCTTCACATAAATTAGAGAATTCTTCTTCTTGGGAACAGATACATTGTAGGCTTTACCGTCCGGGGTTGCTATTGTGACAGAACCACCCTCGGGGGTTACGATCTTAGCGACCTGGAATTCTTTGGGCAAAGCCGTCCACATACGGATATCCGCAGCAGTTGTGGCTAATTGATAGACCGCGGCAAGCAGTCCTCCGATATTGCCGAAATGTTTTTGCGCCAGATATTGAGCATAAGTTTTCATTAGCATTGAGATAACAGCCCTGGTTACAATCAGGGGATATCTCATTTTAAACTCGGTTTGAATAACCCTGTCCATACTTGCCAAAGCCCTTGTTCTCGCTGTTTCTTTGCCGGCATTTCTAACAACAAGACAAGGAAATGCCTGGCTTCTAAACTTTAATCTTGGCAAAGCTATACCAGCGTATTTAACCCTGTCTGTGACAAAAAATATCGGCAAGTCAACTCGGAATTCCTCTTTTTCAGGGCCCAGGCCATTTTCAAAGATTATCCATATATGATGACCTTCTGCCCTTTTTCCATCTAATATTTTTTCTACGGTTGCGAAGTCATCAGCAACAACGGGGTTCTCTTCCACCATGCCATAGGTTTCTTTCAGCAGTGTTGCTGCCTTGGCATAGTCACCTTCAGACAGAAAAAACAGGCCCGCCATGTAGGTCGTGAAAGGATTAATAAAATCGGGATATGCCTTGAAGGCATATAGGTTCGAATATTTTTTCTTCAATATTTTGTCAATTTCAGGATTATTTACTGCTTTATCTATGTCCATTTTGGGGGCTTTATTTTGTGCTGCATTCCTGTTCTCTTCTGCTTGTTTTTTATTGATCTCTTCCTTCATTTTTGAAATTTCTTCAGCAAATCTTTCTTTCGCACGCCTTTGGCGGTCTAAAGCGCGATTAAATTCAATACGCGCCAGATCATTTTTACCAATTTTCCAAAAATTCAAAGCTTTATAAGTGTTTACCATAACGCCGTCATATTCCTCTCCACGGTAATCCAGAGAAGCGTCATTTACCAAAACTGAAACAATGGCGGAACCTGCGTCACTTGTAAACAATTGTTCATTGAAATATTTTATTACGTCTTCACATTCATCAAATAATTCCGTGCTTTGAAGATAATTCCGGGCATAACGGAGTGCTGCTCCTGCCTGGAGCATTTGCAAAAGATTTGAGGGGTCGGATTTTTCGTCTCCCTTTTCTTTTAGCTCCAAATTTGCAGCAGCCAAATATTGGCCTGATGAATAAAGAGTATTGAATGCTGACAACTCTCTTTTTGCCGACATTGATGCACAGCCTGATATAATAACTACAGCAAAATATGTTAGACATAACGGGATTAAATTAATCTTGAACCATTTTTTATTGTTCACGATCCTCGCCTTGCATTTTTTAATAACGGCGATTACTTAAAGCAGCTGTTAGAGCCTGATTTATAATTCTCTGCCTCCTATGTGGAGTTAAAAAGCGATCCAGGCCGCGCATGAATCCCTTTATAAAGGTGGCGGCTATCTTTTCGGGAAAGGAATGATATCAGACTCGGGCCCGGTTGTGTCCACCCTTATACCATGTTTTTCTTGTGTCTTAAAAACCTTTGCTTTATTGCCGGCCCAGGTCTTGAATAGGGTTCTATTCAGGGCGCCCGTTACTTCCGCGCACCATTTGCCGTCTTCCTTATGATATTTTGCCTTGTTCTGCGGGGTAAACTTGATTCCGGGGGGTACCCAGCCTTCATGACGCTCGGTTATAAGGGTGTTGACCGCCCCATTGGTAAGCGTTGCATTGGACTTGAGCCAGGGACTCACATATTCCCTGACAAATCCATCGTCGATCAAGACCTGAGCTGCCCTGTAAGCGAGATATTTCGACCTGCCGCAACCAGTTCTTGTAATGGATAATCTGTGATCCCGGCCGAGAGCCACCTCCTGGGAAAATGACCTGTTGAGAGCGCAATCCATGACCATGACCCGGACACGTCCCTCCGGCTTTGAATCTATGCGCACAGGGGGTGAGCTGAAACCGGAGCGGAACGTGCGCCACTGGCCGGAATCCCAGATCTGTACCGAATACTCCTTGATTTCCCCCTTCCCGTTTTCCCATGTTAGAGAAAAATAGCCAGGTCCCATATCTGTTACGTAGAGGTTAAGAGGTTTTGGCGGGGGAATGGTATCAATGGCCAACATCCCTTTTGCGCCTAGGAGGATCTCTTTATCTCTGTCTTTATAAAATATGGAAACCCCGGAGGGACCGGTATTCAGCCCGTGTTTCAATGAACTTAAGTTAATGATGTCGGTCATGTATGTCTTTTCAGATGTTCTCCGGGCAAATGGGATGTTGAGATCTGCGATGCGGGCGACAAGATCACCGGCCTTGACGTTTACTGAGGGGGGTTGCGAGAATCTAAGGATTAGTTGAAGCCTACCGTTTCGTCCCAAGAAAATCATATCCTTCCCGTCCGGTCCGGGACAGATCCCGTGGTTTTCAGAAAGGATTTGAAGCTGAAAATCGTTGAGCTGCAGATCAGGCGTAGAGGGCAATGGCCTTATTAAGACCCTGTGGGGCTGAGCACAGGCCGATAACAGACCGCACAGAAAAAAGAGAAGCAAGAGCATGGGTCCCTGTATGATTGCACGATCAAATCCGGTTTTGTTGATTTTCATGATCACATGCCCCCATGTTTAAGCCCGATGACCCCGGTCTCTCGCTTGATCAGGTCTGCCTTTTGCCTTTTTTCCTCTTCGCTTGCGGCAGGGATGTAGATCACGTATCTGTAGCCTTCCTGGCCTAACGTCAAATCCACACCGGTTCGCTTTTGGATTTTGACTATAAAATCCTCCGCTATCCTGCGCTCGTCAAATCGCCAGAAGGGATACATGGTCTGTTTAGCAAAGG
>JAUVFC010000215.1 GCA_030594505.1 Desulfobacterales bacterium | reverse complement strand
TTATTCACAGGATACCGCTTTTCGAGAGCGGGGCCTTCAGCCACTCGGCAACCTCTCCGAGCACTTTCCAAAGCATCCTTATTCCGCCTAATCTTGATGACTTCGCAAAAAGTCGCAGGCGCCCTTTTTCGCCTGTTCCAGACTCCCGACTACGCGGGAGTGACGGGAGTGACAAAAAATTGGACTTTTCCCAAAATCACCAAACATTTTTTTATAGCTGTTTTTGTGATAGCTGTCAATCTTTTCATGGGGATGTTTTCATGGGGATGTGTGTAGTTTGAAGAATAGGGTTGATTGGTGTGTAGGGTTGATTGGTGTTGACAGCTTGAAATAAGATATGTACATTGTAATGTACAAAAGGTTTCAAGGAGGGGCTGTGGCTACAGAGATTATTACGGTTTCCGAGGCAAGAAAAAATTTTCTCAAGCTCGTCAAGGAGTTGGAAGCAATACAAAACCATTACATTATTACCCGCGGGGGGAGGCCGTCTGCCGTATTGATCAATTTTGATGAATACTTCACGCTCATGGCTACGTTCGATATTCTTTCAGACAAAGAAGTTATGATGGGAGTAGTCAAGGGATTAAAAGAAAAAGAAGAGGGGAACGTTTTTTCCTTTGAAGACGTGTTCGGAGAGACATTTTGAGTTATTCCGTTTTCGTAACAGATCAAGTCCGCCATTGTGTGGAAACACTCCCTGATGAGATTAAAAGGATTTGTACTAACGCTCATAAGATTTTATCCGAAGAGCCTTGTCGTGGACATGCGATGCTGGGTAAACTTGGGGGCCTGCGGCGATTCAAAGTAGGACCGTTTCGCTTGATTTATGAAGTGGATGAAGAAAATAAGACCATTACTACAGTGATGATGACCTGTCAAAATGGGAATCGGTGAGGAGAAGATATAGAGATGGGAATAGTTGTTCCTAAACGGATGGGGATACGAATATCAGATGGGGTCGGTGTTGCTTTCCCTCCGTATGCGCCTGTTACTAATGAAAAAATCATAGAAAGTTACTTGAAATATAAAGGGAACGGACTGTATGACGGGCTGAAAGCCGAATTTGGGGATGACATCCGGGCAATGGCCAAGGCAGTGGGTATGGATCTTGATCGAATCGAAGAGGTTACCGGTTTTAAAAACCGATATTGGACCCATTGGCCCGGTACATGTACCACAGAGGATAATGTCAAATATGACGACCTTATTATTAAGTCATGTGAAGACGCCATTGCCGATGCCGGCCTGGAGAGATCGTTGATTAATGCATTTTTCCTTTCCTTTTCGTTTTATTACACAATCAGGGGAGGGGCAACGGCGAGCTTTATCGCCAATGAATTAGGCCTGGAAACCGCGGCAGTGAGCGATATCAATGCAACATGTTCAGGCGCTGTTTACGGAATGGCCATGGCTTCCGGGTTTCTGTCCGAGCATGCCCCTTACATTCTTTTGGCCGGCGGCGAGACTTATTCACGGGGACTTGATTGGGAGTACCCTACTTCCCTTCCCGCAGTGGCCGATGGAGCGGCGGCAATCGTCATGCGATGGACCGGGAACGAAAAAGAAGGGATACTGGGTGGGTATCTTCAAGCGAATCCCCAGCACCACTGGATGCTCAATACCTATCAGGAGCTTCCTATAACCGAGAAGAATCTTAAAGAGGGTTATATTATTATGGGAAACTCCAATAATAATATCAACCGAAAGATTTTCGAAAAATGTGCAACAGAAGAACTTACCAAGGCAATCGGTCAAACCTTGAAGGTGACAGGCCTTACCGGAAAAGATATTGATCTGTTTCTACCGCATCAGGTCAATCTCCAGACTATTTTGACCGCTGCCGAAACTTTCGGGATAACGGAAGACAGGGTTGTTCTTACAATTGATAAGTATGCCAATACAGGGTCCAGTTGTACATTGATTGCCCTCAAAGAGGCCCTGGATCAGGGAAGAATCGGCAAGGGAGCCAGGGTTCTTTTTGGTGTTATGGGTGCGGGAATCACCTCAGCGGGAATGGTGGTGCAGTTTTAGCTGATAGCGCAGGATTTCTTATTTTGGACGCAGATTGTCAGGATATTGAACATAAAATTGCGAGTTACGGGTTAAACAGGGAAAACCCTTTCTTGATAGTTACAATCTGTGAAAATCTGCGTCTTAATTTAATAGTATTATAATAGCAGGAGGATAGACTTATGTTTGAATCACTTCAATTGACCAAAAATGATATTGTTGAAAAACTGAATCAGGGGATTCGATCTTTCCAGCATACGTTTTTCGTGAGGGGTTGTTACGATAAACTGAATCTGGACGGGGTCAACTTTTGGGGGAGTAATTTTAGAGGCGCCCTTCTGGATTACAGTAGTTTTATAAAAGCCAATCTGGAAAGGATTCATTGCAATTATGTGCGTGCCCGTGACGTGAACTTTCTTAAGGCTAAATTGGATAGTGCGAGGATGTGGATGGCATCCTTTATCGGCTGCAATTTTTCCAAGGCTCTTATGCGATGTGTGTGGGCTATTGAAGCTAATTTCAGTGGCTCGAATTTTCGCGACGCGGACCTGTCGGGAAGCAATCTGGCCGGGGTCAATTTTTCCGGTACGGATTTAACCGACACCAACCTTTCAAATACAGATCTCACTTCTGCCGTTTTTAAGGGCGCCAAACTGTGCAGGACCATTTTAAACGGCGCTCAATTATTCAGCGCTGATTTTAGGGGTGTCGCGGAATTTTCAGATGTTAGGATAGATCACAAGACATGTTATGTGAAATCCAAGTGGGACGTTGGCATGGAAAACAGCCTGATTGCCGGTGTCCGAAGTGTTTAATAGGGTCAGGGGTCAGGGGCTTGAACGACTGTTCGGCTGCCTGGGAGGCATGTATGTTGGTGTGATGATCCTCTTTGCGGTAGCTCCTGACATGCCGATCTCATTTTCCAACAGTGTATCCGGACACTTTGGCTGGCCTGTATTGCCTCCTGTGGGAGAGCGCTTCTGGTTCTCTCTTGCACTCTCCGTTCCGGGTATACGCGCCGCCCTTGCCTTTGCTGCGGCACGATATCCTGTGCATGCAAGAGTGTTTATAAATCTCTTGCAAACCTCTTTGGTTATCGTCGCAATCTCTTGTGCCGCCCATTTTATTTGTCATCAACATGCTGTCCTGTATGCAGTCGGCTTTATCACAGAAGTCATACAGATAATTTTCTATTACTTTCTCATGTCTTGGAGGCTGTCCGAGAATTCTGATCCTACTGCAAAAGAGTGAGAACGAGACAAAATTCTCGGACAGCCTCCCAGGAGGAAGATAGAGTCATCTTAAATATTGATGGTTTAAAAAGTATACCACTTATCACAGTCCGGGCAAAACCAGGTTACCCCGTTACAGGAAAAAAGCCATAGGTTTTCCTCCATACATTTTGTGCAGACCTGAAAACCGCATTTGCAGCTCCAGCAAAAGCCCGGTTTA
>JAUVFC010000231.1 GCA_030594505.1 Desulfobacterales bacterium | reverse complement strand
TATTCCACGCGTTGCTGCATGGCTTAGTTGGTGACAACCCGTTCCGCTTTGTCTTCCATATGGAAGATGTGGAAACATTGAATCGTCTGGGAAGAGACGCTGTTCTTGATGTGACCAAGATATCTTTCCACATGTACGGCCACCTGCGGGAGGAATATGTATTGATAAACAGTGGCGCTGCATTGGGACGTGGCTGCGGCCCGCTTCTGATTGCCCGGCCCGGGAGTTCGTTTGAAGAGATAAAAGATGAAGTTATTGCCATACCCGGCCGTTTTACCACGGCAAACCTTTTATTACAGTTGATGACCGGAGGGCACAAGAATGTGCGGGAGATACGGTTTGACCGGATCGTAGATGCTGTGGCATCCGGGGCTGTTGCTGCCGGTTTGATTATCCATGAGACACGTTTTACATATCAGGAAAAAGGAATGGTTGCGCTGGTCGACCTTGGCAAATGGTGGGAGGATACAAGCGGCCGGCCGATTCCTCTGGGAGGGATTATTGCGCGACGCAATCTTGGAGAACAGACAATAAAATCTCTTGATGAGATGGTAAAAAAGAGCATACTGTATGCTCGAAGCCATCCTGAGGCCTCCAGGAAATTTATCAAAGAACACGCGCAGGAGCTTTCCGATGAAGTGATTGACAGCCATATCGATCTTTATGTGAATGATTTTTCGGTAGATATAGGTAAAGAAGGAAGAATAGCAGTGGAAACCCTCTTTAAGAAAGCGGAAAAAATGGGGATCATACCGGAAAATGACAAACCATTGTGGATTTAGCTCTATTCTCTGACCTCTGACTTCTATTCTCTATTCTCTATCCCCTATCCCCAAATTTCTAAATTCCGGTTTCTCCGCTGCCTTGCCGAGGGTCTCTAACTGCTGTTTTAATTCTTCCGGACTATTAAAGGAAAGGCGGACCGTGTATGTACTCCCTTCAAAGTAGGGAGGGGGGGTCAATTGGATCGAACTACCCAGGTTCAGACTCTTAAGGTTCGCAAAAAAGCGGTCTTCTGCCTCCGTAATTGCCGGAAATCTCCTGTGCTTCAGGTAATCACGCACTTTTCGTGTTTTTTCAGGGCGATTTCGATCTCTTTCATCCATTATTTCACGGATCGGATCAGACATTATAACTTCTATTGGAGATATGGCTTCGCGTCGTGCAATTTCATCGATAAGGGTGATGAGTTCACGCTCTTTGTTTTGACTCAAATTCAGTCCCTTGAAGAGTTCGAAAAAGGCTGCTTGTTCCAAGGGTTCAAATGAAAAGAGGGCAACCGCTCCTTCAAGTGATAGTTCTCCTTGCAGAATCCCTTTTTGAATCAGCCCGGGAAGTTTGCTTAATCCTTTAATCTTTTGAAAGACTTTCCGGTTTAAAGGGATGTTAAGCAGACAACATATGGTTTTGAAACAATCTTTTTCAGGGAGAAGAGGGGCGAGTTTCTCGATGCCACGGGACTGCTCGATCAGGTTGAATGACCGGTGGGAACGGTTGTCCGATATCGCTATTTTGAGGCAATCAAGGTCAGAAAGGGTATCAGGCGCAATGCAGGCTGACAATTCAGACCACCCAAGCTCTTTACAGCCTAAAATGCGTCGCCTGCCGCAGATAATCTTATAGCGTTGATCTTTGCGTTTTTTCAGCAGAGGAGGATTGATGAGTCCGACTGCCTTGATCGATTCCAGAAGGGGCTGTGAAACACCCTCTGTACTGATTACATAGGCATCGTCGTCCAGGTCGATCTTGTCAATAGGAACAGTTAGGCTTTTGTACGTCATTCCGCTGTGAGCCTGTTCAAGGCTTCTGTATATTTCTCTTGCGTATTATCAATCACTTTCTGCGGAAGCTCCGGGGCCGGGGGTTTTTGATCCCAGTTGAGCGAAAGGAGGTAATCTCTCAGATATTGCTTGTCAAAACTGTTTTGAGCGCCTCCTGGGGTATACGTATTTTTCGGCCAGAAACGGGATGAGTCAGGGGTAAGGATTTCATCAATCAGGATCAACTTTCCGTTATAGAGGCCAAACTCAAACTTGGTGTCCGCGATAATAATGCCCCGGGGACCTGCGATTTCAAGGCCTCGCTTGTAAAGGGCGATACTGACGTCCCGTACCGTATCGGCAACGTCTTTGCCGACTGTGGCAGCCGCCTTTTCAAAGTCTATATTGACGTCGTGCGCCCCCAACTCTTCTTTTGTGGAGGGGGTGAATATCGGTTCAGGGAGTTTTTCGGATTCTACCAGTCCCCCGGGGAGCTTAATTCCGCAGATTGTCCCGGACTCTTTGTAAGATTTCCATCCCGATCCTGATATGTAACCGCGCACAATACATTCGATGGGAAGAGGCTTTGCATTACGGACCAACATGCTTCTTCCTTCGAGAATGTGCGCATATGGCCTTAAGACTTCCGGATAATCAGAAACCTCGGTGGAGATGATATGATTCGCAATGATCGATTCGGTCTTTTTAAACCAGAATTTTGATATCTGTGTCAAGATTCGGCCCTTGCCCGGAATCGGATTCGGCATTACCACATCAAATGCCGAGATCCGGTCTGTGGCTACAATCAGGAGCATGTCGTCCAGATCGTATATATCCCGGACCTTTCCGCGGTTAAGCAGTTTTACACTATCGAGATTCGTTTCAAAGACAGGAGTTTCCATATAAGCCATCCCTCATAGTCGGTTCAATAAACAATTGGATTGTACCCGTTCACGGTTTCTTTCATCCATCACTCCAATACTCCCTACCGAGTATGTTGGAATAGATAAACGGATGGTGGGAAAAAGTCAAGATGATTCAAAATTGATTCCTGGAGAAACCTATAAGGAAGGGCAAATAAGGTCGAGAATAATGTT